>JBIKMF010000245.1:0-6329 GCA_044359425.1 Phycisphaerales bacterium | reverse complement strand
TCTCGATCTCCATGAGTGCCCAGATGCCCGCGGGCCTCACGATGTTCAACTACACCGTGCGTGCCGCGAAGACCGCGACGGTCGTCGAGGTTCAGATGTCGGTGTTCCTCCAGGTCACAGGAGTTGATCCCCGCGCGTACGCCAACCACATGTCCCGCGGCCTCGGGCAAATCCTCGAACGCGTCGGCATCCTGCTCGGAGAGCCCTCGCCGCCTGGTGCGACTGCGCCCGATCGCTACCGCATCAAGATCGACCGCGTCAGCGTCGCCAAGCCGAAAGCCCTCCTCACCGGCTCACACTTCGGCGGCCAACCCGACTGGATCTCCGCCCCCCAGTGGCCTGTCTCGCGCAGCTCCGCGAAACCCATGCGCTTCCTCCTGCAGTTCGACATCCCCGAGCCGCTGCGCGCTGGCGGACACACCATGGCGTACCTCTTCATGTCCACCGAGTTCGGCGAGGACGCCGGACACCCCTGCGAAGCCGAGGGCGGCGAGAACGCGGTGATCCTCCAGGGCGGCTCTTCCTTCGAGCCCAACTGCATCACGACGAACACGCAGGTGGGCCCCACGCTGCAGAAGGGAAACAAGCACGAATACTCGAGCATCTTTGACTACGAAGAGGGCTCTCCCGATGCACAAGGGCCGCTCACGATCGCTCCCGCGAAGCCCGGCGACGAGTTCCCCGAGTTCAGCACCCTCGGCGGCGAGCCGGAGTGGCTTCAGGACGACGACACCCCCGCAGGCGGCCCCTGGTCGCTGCTCGCGCAGTTCGTCAACGAGCACTTCCCCTGCTGGGTGCCCTTCGACGCCTATCTCTACGTCTTCGTCTCGCGAGATGGCCGCGAGGCCCGCATGCTCTACCAGTTCACCTAACCGGACGGGCCGCTTCCTGAGGCAGTCCCAGCAGCGACTCGGTCGAGAACCACCCGTCCGCGGTGCAGCCGCAGTTGCCGAACTTCTCTCTCACCGCCGCGGCGTCCTCAGCGTCCAGCACCGCGACACCCGTGCCGCACTTGCCCTGCCCGCACCACACCACGCGGATCCCCGCTCGTTCGGCCTCGCGCAGCCCGCATGCCAGTTCTTTGCACGACAGGATCACGTACTTGCGCATCCCCTGCATCGGCTTCGCCGGATCGGGCACGCGTTTGGCTTTCGCGGCTTCTTCCAACGCGAGTGTCATCCGCAGCGACTCGCTCGCGGACATCACCCGCAGTTCGGGCGCAAACTCCCCGGCGATCACGCCCGGGTCAGTATCCACCCACGCACGCGCCTCGTCCAAGGAGCCGGTGTCCAGCACGAAGAGCCCGCGCCAGGTCTTGTCGGTCGGTGCCGCGAAGGGCCCCGCGATCAGCAGCTTCTTCTCACCCGCGAGCCGGTTGATGTTCGCCATGTGACCCGCGAACATCTTCTGCCGCTCGTCCTTCGTCCCCGAGCCGCTCGTCGGCCCGCTCTTGAGGTTCACGAAGACAAAGTCCGCTCGATCCCGCGTGGCGCAGCCCCCGCAAAGCATCACGAGCACGACCAGCACGATGATCGGGAAGATCCTCATGCCGCGCAGCATAGCAGAATCGCGTGGCTACTTGAGCGCCGCCGCCGCCTTCATCGCCGCGTCGTAATCCGGCTCGCTCGCCACTTCCTTCACGATCTGCTGGTACCTCACGACGCCGTCCGCATCGATCACGAACACCGCACGGGCCAGCAGGCCGTTCTCCTTGATCTCCACGCCCATCGCCCGCCCCACGTCGCCAAACCTTGCGTCGCTGAGCAACTGCACGTTCGTCGCGCCGCTCGCGCCGCACCACCGCTTCTGCGCAAAGGGCAGATCGCGCGACACGATCACCACGTTTACGCCCGGCATCGCGGCCGCACGAGCGTTGAACTCCCTCGCCTCCTTGTCGCACACCGGCGTGTCGACCGAGGGCAGCGTGCACAGCACAAGCGTCTTGCCCTTGAACTCCGCCCCAGCCTTCACGGACATATCCGATGCCACGGCCCGCCACTCCGGGGCACGGTCTCCAACACCGCACGGGCGACCGACGAGCGTCAGCGGGTTGCCCTTCATCGTGACGAGTCCCGCACGCTCCGCAGTTCCCGACGAAGCGCACCCCTGCAACGCCACCATCGCCCCACACGCCATCGCGATCATCATCGTTCGCATCGTTGATTCTCCATTGCTACGCCGCGGCACGCCCCGCGGCCCGTGTGTCAACCTCTCCGCACTCCGGACACCGCCGCGCATCGCCCTTCGGCACCCGACTCAAGTCGTACCCGCACCGCACACAAGTCCCGCGATCCGCTCGCTTGCCACCCACGATCATCCCGTGCGCGAAGGCCGCCACGATCCCGAATCCGAGCATCGGCTGCCAAAGAGGGACCATGATGCGCGACGCCTTGGACGACCCGGCGCGAAAGGGCCGCCACGCCGCGGCGTAACCGCTGTTCCAGCCCGGCTGCACGACGAACTCGAAACCCTGGGTGGGGGCGGGGGTGACTGGACCCCAGGGCCGGACGTACGGATCGCGCCCGATCTCGAAGCAACCGCTGCTCACGCCGATGGCCCACGAGTTGTACATCGCGAGGATCGCGGTGTTCGCGGACGCGAGGAATCCGGAGATACTCAGCACCGCGAGCACCCCGCACACGAGACGAACCCGGCGGGCGAACCGAAACGGCTTGGTTTGAAGCACGGAACTCATGCGGGCGTCCTTGCAGGGGGTCTCGGAAGTCGCGTCGTGCGGTCCCGCGGCCAAACTGTACGCTGACGCCCGCCACACATGCGCGACCGAACCCGAAGTGAACGCCGCCTGTTCATTCGACCGGCCTCCGTACTTCTCGGCCGCTGATTGCGGGACGTTGATCCAGCCAGATCCTCGCAACAGCCCGTACGGAGGCCCTCCGCCCCGCTCAATCAAACCGGGAACAAACCCGCCAGCCCCGCGTACGATTGGGGCATGATCCGCACGACACTCGCCGGCTTCGTCTTCGCATGTTCCATGACCCTCGCCGCCACCGCCGCTCCCGCTCAGCCGGAGCAGGCCGCACCCATCACGGCCGCAGCGACACCCTCGCTGCGTCTCACCGCCGTCGCGGGCGACGTGCTCCGATACAAATGGACCGAGTCGACGTGGCAGCGCACCGCGCCCATCGAGACGCCCGAGGGTGGCCAGGTGCGCGAGGGGTCGCTTGAGGTGCACGCCGCGTTCGCGGTGAAGGAAGTCACCGAAGCCGGCGTCACGCTCGAGCTCACCTTCGAACGCATCCACGTCACCGCGAAAGTGGGCGACCGCGATGTCGCGTACGACACCGCGAACCCGGGGCCCAAGCCACCCCCGGTGGACGGACAGGAGATGGAGCGCCCCTTCGAGAGCTCCATCAAGCCCCTCATCGGCCACCCGGTCACGGTCACACTCGACGCCACCGGCCGCGTCGCGGAGATCTCCAACGTGGGGGCTCTGCTGGACATGACCGCCCAGACCGCACGATTCGGGCTTCTGCTGATGTCGGTTGAGTCACTCTCCGCCAAGTTCGGCTGCGCGTTCACGGCGTGGCAACCCGAACCACCAACCCTCACCTGGCAGAGTCAGCAGATGGTCCCCTACGTGCCCGGCATCCTGTTCGATGTCGCGTTTGCGCACGAGGCCAAGACCATCGACGGCGGCATCACGGAGATCACCACGACCGGAACGCCCACCCTCAAGGTTCCCAACCCACGCCGCCTCGGCACACGCGAGATCAAGTCGAGTTCGCTCACCTACACCCAGCGGTGGAACAACACCCTCGGGCGGGGCGAAACCGCGGAGCACAAGCACGACAGCGTCGTTCTCCTGAAGGCCCCGGAAGAGGGCCCCGGAAAGCAGGCCCTCGTCACCAGCCGCATGCACGGCCGCCTCGAGCGAGCCAGCCAGGTCGAGGCCGTTCCAGAAGCCCCCAAGGCCACCGGAAACTGATCCCGGACTCCCACGCCGGCGCGACCTAACATTCTCCCCGCGCCCTCCCGGCGCGGCATTCGGGAGTTCATGATGCGCGCGATCGTCACCGGCCAGATCGGAATGGACAAGAAGCCCTTTATCGAGGGCGCAGCTCAGTTCGCCGGCACCCAGGGCGAGCCGCTCCACATCTACAACGTCGGCGACATCATGTACCGCGAAGCCCCCGACGTGAAGAAGGGCCGCATCCTCGACCTCCCCATCTCACGCCTCAGCTCCCTCCGGCGCGCGGCGTTCAAGGACATCATCTCCGACTCCCGCGACCAGAAGAACGTCGTCGTCAACACCCACGCCACCTTCCGCTGGCGGCACGGGCTCTTCAGCGCGTTCGACTACGACCAGATCCAGAAGTACACCCCCGACCTCTTCGTCGCCCTCGTGGACAACATCGAAGTCGTCCACCACCGCCTCCACGAAGAACACGAGATCGACGCCACCCTCAAGGACTGCATGGTCTGGCGCGAGGAAGAGATCCTCGCCACCGAGCTCATGAGCAAGGCCATCCCCGGCAGCCAGTTCTACATCCTGTCCCGCGGCCGCCACGTCCCCACGACCCGCACGCTCTTCCGGCTCGTCTGCCGCCCCAACATGCGGAAGGTCTACCCCAGCTTCCCGATGAGCCACGTCGTCGACATGCCCGACATCCTCGCGGAGATCGATAAGTTCCGCGCCGACCTCGCCGAGCACTTCATCACCTTCGACCCGGGCGACGTCGACGAGAAGCTCCTCCTCGACCGCGCGATCGCCGCCAGCAAGGAAGGCAAGGACTACCTCGACGTCACCCCCCACTCCTTCGGCGGCAGCAAGACCGGCCCCAACATCAAAGTCCGTGTCCGCGAAGTCCTGGACATCGCCGGCGACATCGACGGCCAGATCTACATGCGCGACTTCAAGCTCATCGACCAGAGCGACATGATCGTCAGCTACATCCCCGAGATCCCCGGCGAGGGCGGCAAGGGCATCCCCGGCCTCTCCTCCGGCGTCGAGCGTGAACTCCAGCACGCCTGGGAGCACACCAAGGAAGTCTTCGTCGTCTGGAAGCCCCGCAAGGCCCCCAGCCCCTTCATCACCGAAACCGCGACCAAGGTCTTCTCCACTACCGAAGAAGCCCTCTCGTACTTCGAGAAGAACGGATACTTCGCCGAGAAGAACCTCTTCGGGAACTGACCCATGACCTCCCGCGAGATCACGCGCGCCCGCTGGATCGTCATGGTCGTCGTCCGCGTGGCCGCCTTCGCCCTCCTCACATGGTCAGCGATCGGCGTCGCGGCAGGGATCCCGGAGTACTCCAAAGCAAGGAAGCTCAGCGCCGCCGGCATGGCACCCCGAACCTCCTTCCTCGCTCACTTCAAGCACGAAACCACCTGCGCCGCCATGGCGATCGCCTTCCCGTTCGTCGTCAGCGTGCTCATCCGCCGAATCGTCCCCGCAACCCAACACGCCTGCGCTTCGTGCGGCTACGACATAGGTATTCTGAAGCAGTGCCCCGAGTGCGGCGCCCAAGCCTGACGCTCACCGCTTCGCCCACTCCGCCAGCAACCCGTGCAGCCGATCCGAGAACGCGATCATCGCGGTGCTCGGTGTCTGCGCCAGCGGATCATCGATCAACGCCACCCGCCCCTCACGAACCGCCGGCACCTCGAGCTCCGCGATCTTCCCAAGCGCGCGCCTCACCGCCTCCGCGTCCCCCTCAAGACTCGGGTCCTTCGGTGCGCGAGGCAACACCAGCACGATCGCGTCCGGCTTCAGCAGCGAGATCTGCTCCAGCGTCAGCGACTGGTAGGGCCCACCCTCCGTGATCGCACTCGCGCCGCCGAGGCTCGCGAGGATCTCGTAGTGGAACGAACCCGGCCCCAGCGCCGCCGGCGGCGCCATCTCCGCGAGCATCAGTACCCGCCCCGCCTTCGCGAGCTCCCGATCTTGCCTTGACCACGCCGCGTCCATGCGCGAGATCAACTCGCTGCTCTTCACGGCGTCACCCGTCACAAACCGCTCGAGCGATTCCACCTCGCGCCGGATGTCCGCGAGCGTCCGCATGCTCGCGTCGTGGAGCTTCCATCCTCGCTCCGCAGCGAGCACTCGCAGCTTCTCCGGCGGCCCCGAGGCCCCCCACTCCGTCACCACGTGTGTCGGATCCGCCTCGATGAGCCGCTCGTAATCCACGCCGAGTTGGTTGCCGCACACCGGCAGAGATTCCGGGAGCACCATGTCATACCCATGCCGCCCCACCACCACGCCCGCAAGATCCAGGTCTCGCAGCATGATCGCCACCGCCGGGCTCAACGCCACCACACGCGGCCCCTGCGGCGCGACCTTCGCCTTCTTCCGGCATCCCGCAAGGAGG
>JBIKMF010000244.1:0-6330 GCA_044359425.1 Phycisphaerales bacterium | reverse complement strand
ATGATTTCCTGCCACCCGCCCTCCACGAGCCCCGCCATAAACCGCAGACCAAACGGAATCGTGAGAAACGCGCTCGGGTCGCTCGTGCCGATGTAGTCAAACTCCGTCCTGAACTGCTCACGCCCCGCCCGGGCCTTCTCCGCATTGTTGCTCAGCACCGTCGGCCGGATCTCCTCACGCAGATCATCACGTACGTATAAGAACGCGGACCCCTTCGGCGTGCAGAGCCACTTGTGGCAGTTGGCCGTGTAGTACGAAGGCCGCATCGCCTTCAGGTCCAGGTCCGCGACCATCCCCGGCGCGTGCGCACCATCGACGAGCACCCGCACCCCGCGCGACTCCAGTTCCCGCACGATCCGGTTCATCGGCAGCACAAGCCCCGTGGGGCTGGTCACGTGGCTCACCAACGCCAGCCGCGTGCGGGGCGTCACACCCCGCACCAATGCGTCCACGATCTCGTCCTCGGACTTCACCGGGAACGGCAACTCCATCGACACAACATCGGGCCTGCCGCCGCAGGTTGTTCATGCAGGCCGGGTACTCGTGCGAGTTGGTCAGCACCTCCGTCCCCGCGTCCAGATACCCCGCGTCCACGAGGCTATCGAGCACGCTCGCCACACCGTGCGTCGCGTTCGTCACCGGCGTCACGTCCGCCGCGTCGGCGTGCACGAACGCCGCGAGCGCACCCCGCGCCTCATCCATCAGCGGCCACAGGTCCTCGACAAAGAACCGCACCGGCTCCGCCTCCATCCGCTCCTGCAGCGCGACCTGCGCATGATGGACCTCCCGCGGCAACCCGCCGAAGCTCCCGTGGTTCAGAAACACCACGGAGGGGTCGTGCATCCAGTACCGGGCAAACGACGATGGGCGGGGGAGTTCCATGGCTCAACCGTAGGGCGTAAACTACGCCCCTTGACCACGCCGACCACGACCAACCCCGCTGGCCCGCCCCTCTGGAAGCAGATCCTCTTCGCCGTCTGCGGCATAGGTGCCGCGACCCCGTGGGTCGGAGCGCCCATCGCGCTGACCGCGGGGATGATCCTCGCCCTCGCGCACGTCACGGCGTGGCCGAAGCAGAGCAAGACGGTCTCCAAGTACCTGATCCAGGTCTGCGTCGTCGCGCTCGGGCTGCGGATCGACCTGCACAAGCTGGCCCAAGCCGCGACCGACGGGCTCGCGCTCGCGGTGGGAACGATCGCGGGGACGGTGGCGATCGGGCTGCTGCTGGGCAAACTGCTCAAGACCGGCCGCGAGCCGAGCGTGCTGGTGACGAGCGGCACGGCGATCTGCGGCGGCTCGGCGATCGCCGCGGTCGGCGGCGCGATGGGCGCGAGCAGCTCATCGATGAGCGTCGCGACGGGCGCGATCTTCCTGCTGAACGCGGTCGGCCTGTACACGCTCCCGGTGATCGCGCACAAACTGGGCATGACCGAGGCCCAGTTCGGCCAGTGGGCCGGCGTCGCGCTCCACGACGTGGCGAGCGTCGCGGGTGCCGCGGCGGGCTACCACGACCCCGCAACACCCACGAGCACGGTGGCGCTCGACACGGCGAACATCGTGAAGCTGACGCGCGTGGTGTGGATCTTCCCGCTCGCGCTGCTGTTCGGCTGGCACGCGGCCCGCGCGGCGGGCAAAGACGGCACGGGCGCCAAGCCCGCGTTCCCCTGGTTCATCCTCTGGTTCCTCGCGGCAAGTGCGCTCCGCACCTTCGTCCCCGCGCTCGGCGGCGCGGAAGCGACGATCAAGAAGTGCGCATCGGCGGGCTTCCAACTCGCCCTGTTCCTGATCGGCAGCGGCCTCTCAGCGGCGGCCCTCAAACAAGTCGGCTGGCGAGCCCTGGTGCAAGCGGCAGTGCTCTGGGTGGTGGTAGCCGCGGGCAGCGCGGCGGTGATCATGGCGGGGTAAGGCTTGACACTCGACGCGGCATGGCGGCGAGTGGCAACGAGCCCCACCTCCGGGTTGGAGTTGGGGCCATGGTAAGTTGGAACTAGGTCGGATGCAATACCCGCGCGGGGGTACGGCGGATCAGGCTTCGACGTCGAGGCGGTTGCCTTGGTACGCGACTGCCGCGGCGTTTTTGTCGGCGGGGTGGCGGTACATGGGGAGGATGTTGGGGTCGCGGGCGGGTTGCTTCGGTTGGGGGGAGTCGGAGAAGGGTTTGACGGAGACTTTGGCGGCGACGAGGTCTTGGAGGCGTTCGCGGACGGCGTCGTGAGCGCGGAGGGAGACTTGGTCGGGCTGCTGCGCCCGTGCCGCGGGTTGACCGACCATCTGGTCAACACGCGGCGCGGGGCGCGGCATGCTTGCGGCGTAGGCCTTAGCGGCGGCGAAGGGGATAGGTGCGGGGATGTTTGAAAGTTCCATGCTCAAGGGGAGTGTACATCGGCGTCGGGGTTGAGCGCGGGAGAAGAATGAGGAGTGAAAGAAAACCCCCCGCGCAGGTTCTGCCTGTGCGGGGGGGGTTATTGGACGAAGAAGGCAATGGGCACTAGGCACTGGGCACTAGGCGAAAGGCAGGAGGCGGAAGGCAATGGGCACTAGGCACTGGGCAATGGGGGTCACCGGGTGCGCGCGGGGCGGAAGGGTGACCGGGATGTCAAAGAGCGTTGGAGGTTGGGGTTTGAGATTTCAGGTTTCAGAGTGTGGGTGGGTTAGTCGGCGTCGGCTTTGGGTTTGTAGGCGGAGATGATTTGGGCTTGGAGGTGGGGCGGGGTGCGTTCGTCGTGGCTGTATTCCATGGCGTAGTTGCCTGCGCCGCCGGTCATGCTCTTGAGTTCGTTGGCGTAGTTCTGGAGTTCGCTCATGGGGGCGACGACGCGGACGACGCAGACGTCGGCGCCGATCATGTCGGAGGTTTGGACGCGGCCGCGTTTGGTGGCGATGTGGCCGGTGATGTCGCCGACGTAGCGGCTGGGGGCGGTGATCTCGAGGGTGACGTAGGGTTCCATGAGGACGGGCTTGGCTTTGTTGATGGCGTCGATGAAGGCGCGTTTGCCGGCGGTGATGAAGGCGATTTCCTTGCTGTCGACGTCGTGGTACTTGCCGTCGTAGAGCACGGCGCGGATGCCGCTGAGGGGGTAGCCGGCGACGGCGCCTTCGCCCATGACCTGGCGGACGCCCTTCTCGACGGCGGGCCAGTACTGGCGGGGGACGGTGCCGCCGACGACTTCGGTGACGAACTCGAAGCCATCGGGGTGATCGGCGGGGAGTGGTTCGACGCGGAGGAAGACTTCGCCGAACTGACCCGCGCCGCCGGTCTGCTTCTTGTGGCGGTGGTGGCCGTCGGCGGGGAGGGAGATGGTCTCTTTGTAGGCGACCTTGGGGGTGCTGGTGATGAGGTCGATGTTGGACTGGTGCTTGAGCTTCTCGATGATGATGCGGAGGTGGAGTTCGCCGAGGCCCTTCATGACGGTCTGGCCGGTGGCGGCGATGCGCTCGACCGCGAAGCACGGGTCTTCGGCCATGAGGCGGTGCACGGTGGTGGAGAACTTGGCTTCGTCGGCGTGGTTCTTGAGCTCGACGGCGAGGCCGAACATCGGCTTGGGCAGCGGAAGGGGGATGAGGTGCACGGAGTCGAGCTCGTGGCTGTCGTGCAGGCAGGCGTTGAAGTGGATCTCGTCGATCTTGGCGATGGCGCCGATGGCGCCGGGGCCGATCTCCTGGACTTCGACGTGCTCCTTGCCCTGGAGCTGGTAGAGGTGGCCGATCTTGATGGGCTTCTTGTGGTCGTCGATGAAGAGTTCGGAACGGGTCTTCACGGTGCCCTGGTGGACGCGGAAGATGCCGAGCTTGCCGACGAAGGGGTCGGTGGTGACGCGGAAGATGTGGGCGAGGACCTTGGCGTTCGGGTCGGGCTGCGCGTGCCATTCCTTGTCGACGGACTCGACGGTGTCGCGCGTGGCGAACTCGGTGGGGTTGACCTCGAGGGGGCTGGGGCAGAGGCTGGCCAGCACGTGGAGGAGGTCGTCGATGCCCGCGCCGGTCTTGGCGGAGCAGAAGCAGATGGGGACCAGGTGCGCGTCGCCGAGGGCCTTCTCGAAGGCGGCGTGGAGTTTCTCGGGGTCGAAGCCTTCGCCCTTTTCGAGGTACTGCATGGTGAGGTCGTCGTCGACCTCGATGACTTGCTCGACGATCTGCTTGTGGGATTCGTGGACGGAGGAGAAGAGTGTTTCGTCTCCGGCGGCGTCGTTTCCGTCGTGCTCGAAGACGTTGATGACGCCGGACTTGTCGGGCTTGGGGAGGTTGATCGGCAGGCACATGGCGCCGAAGCTCTCGCGGATCTGCGCGACGAGGCCTTCGATGTCCGCATTGACTTCGTCGATCTTGTTCACGATGAGCATGCGCGGGATCTGACGCGCGGCGGCGATGGCCATGAGGCGGCGGGTCACGCTGTCGATGCCCTTGACGGCGTCGATGGTGACGACGACGGTCTCGGCCGCGGGGAAGCAGGCGATGGCGTGGCCGAGGAAGTCGGCGAGGCCTGGGGTGTCGATGAGGTTGACGAGGTGGCCCTCGTAGTCAAAGTGGAGGACCGAGGGTGCGAGGCTGTGCTTGTGGAGCTTCTCCTCGTCGGTGAAGTCGCTGACGGTGTTGCTTTCTAAGATTGTTCCGAGTCTCTTGGTCGCGCCGGTGGCAAAGAGCAGCCGCTCAGCGATGCTGGTCTTTCCCGATCCACCGGCGCCCGTAAGGACCACGTTGCGGATATCGACGGGAGAACGCGTAGGCATGAGACACCTCCTCGGAGGATGGAACTGGGTTGTCTGCTCCGCCCTTTGCGGAGCGTTGCATGAGCAGTGTACCCAGCCCGTCAAGGGTAAGACACCTACTTGTCCGGAAATGACGCCGGCGCGGGTGCGCGGCCGGCGAGTTTGCGCCAGAGTCGCTCCATGGGGCCTGCGCCGAAATGCCTTTGCCACAAGGGGCTGAGAACAAGTTGCAGGATCCAGACGGGGATGGTGAAGAGCCAGAGTTCGGCCATCCACAACTGGCCGAAGAGGCCGAAGGTCCGGAAAGTGATGATGGCGAGCACGGTGTGCAGGAGGTAGTTGGTAAGGGACATGCGGCCGACTGCCGCGAGGCGCTGGGTGATGGCGGCGTCGGGGTGGGTGGAGGCGAAGCGGATGACCAGAGCAGAGAAGGCGAGGGAGAGGGCGAGACTGCCGACGTAGTTGAAGTGGCCGTCGATGAGGAAGAGCTGAACGAAGTCGAAGTTGTGTGCGAGGAGGCGGGAGACACCGATGGCGACGAGGGGCGCGCCGATGAGAAGGCCGAGCGCGGCGAGGGTATTCATCTTGGCGGCGGGCCAATGGCCCGCGAAGAAGCGGGTTTTGACGAGTGCCATTCCCAGGAGCATCATGGCCATGGGTCGCCAGATGAAGACGGCGAAAAAGGAGAGTTGTGTTTCGAGCGTCTCCCTCGCTTGTTCACCGAGCGAGGCCCAGAAACCCTCCCGCATGGCGGCGATCGAGTTCGCTACTTCATCGGGCGAATCGGTCAGGCCTAGGCCATCGTCCCAATGCTCGAGGGCTTCCTGCTGCTCCAGGGTGAGGGTGCCACCCGCGTCGAGAATGGCCTGCGCCTGGTGAGCATCGGACTGTGCCCAGTTCAACAGCGCGGCAAGGCCTGACAGGATGAGGATCGGGAGCATGAAGAGGATCGCGGCGAGGATGCACAGGGTGAGGGGCTTGAAGCGGCGGAGCGGGTAGAGGAGCATGCCGCTGACGGCGTAGAGGGTGAGGATGTCGCCGAACCACATGGCGTAGGCGTGGATGAGGCCGAGGATGAGGAGGACGAACATGCGGCGGTAGTGGGCCTTGGCGGTGCCGGGGGCGACGGGGATTTCGCGGCCGCCGGCGTGGGCACCGGTTTGGAGTGCGATGCCCGCGCCGAAGAGCATGGCGAAGATGGACACCATTTTGAGGTCGAAGAGGGAGTGGGTGAAGATCCAGGCGATGCGGTCGATGCCGGACAACGTGCCGCAGTGGGCGGCGATGCCGGGGGCCATGGGGTTGATGTAGGCATCTGCCGGTAGGGCGAAGGCGATGACGTTCATGGGGAGGATGCCGAGGAGTGCGAAGCCTCGGAGGGCGTCGAGGGAGGGGGAGCGGGGGGAGAGGGACATGGTGTGACTCCGTGCGCGCGGGGCGCGATGCCGCGACGGAGGGGATTCGCGGAAGATGGATAGAGGTTACTGGGAAAGGGAGGGAAGTGGCAAAGTGGCAAAGTGGCAAAGTGGCAAAGTGGCAAAGTGGCAAAGTGGCAAAGTGGCAAAGTGAAGAATTGGGCTGCGGCCGATGGGCACTAGGCGACGGAGGCGGAGACGGGGGTGGG
>JBIKMF010000243.1:0-6371 GCA_044359425.1 Phycisphaerales bacterium | reverse complement strand
CCGAGCTCGACAAGATCGCCGCCGGCGAGACCGACGACGACGCCAAGCTCGAGCTCAGCGTCACCCGCTTCATGCTCCTCTCCAAGTCCGACGAGGCCGGCGCGACCAAGCTCGCGAAGGAACTCAGCGAGGGCGCGGCGAAGGAAAACGCGCAGATGCTGTACGCCATGTCCTCGATGATGCTCGAGGGCACCGACTTCAAGACCCCCGACTACGCCCTCGTCGTCAGCATGGCGACCAAGGCCGCCGAACTCCACCGCAAGGAGAACGACAACAAGGACCACCCGGCCCTTCTCTCGCTCGTGGCCAAGGCCCAGTTCAAGAGCGGCAACGTGGACGGCGCGATCGCCAGCCAGGAAGCCGCCATCAAGCTCATCGACGAGATGGGCCCCGGCGTGCCCGAGGAAGCCAAGACCGACTTCAAGGCCGCCCTCGACGAGTACAAGGCCGCGAAGAAGTAATCACCGGTTCAACCCGTTGAATCCAAAGACCCCTCCCAACGCGGGAGGGGTTTTTTCATGGTCCGAGAGCGTCCACTCGGCCCCGGAAACCCGCATCCGCGGGCCCCAATCGGCCGAACCTTGCATGGGAGGCGTCTCCCCCCTTAGGATCGTGGAGTGGCAGACCAGGACTTTCACCCGCAACTGCTGAGCGAGCTTCTCCTGAACGAAGGAGAGGAAATCGCATCACGCGCCGCCCGCCGATTGCTCACCGAGCACCCGGATCTCGCCCTGCGCTACCAGCCCCACCCCGCGATCAAGTGGCGGGCTCATCTGGTATCGGCGGTACGAGAACTCGCGGCGGCCGCCGAGCTCGAGCTTCCCGCGATCTTCCACCGCCAACTCGCGTGGATGACCGATGCGTTCGCCAGCAGAGGCGTCCCCATCACGGACATGGACGCGGCAGCGAACGCCCTGCGGACCGAGGTCCTCCGATCCGTTCCGGAGGCCGATCGCGCGTGGGTGAGCGGAACGTTCGCGTCGTACCAGCGCCCCATGGCGATGGCGGAGCACACGCACCTCGAGGGACGAGACGAGTGCTCGCGACTCGCAGCCCGCGTGCTCGTGGCCTCGCTCGAAGGCGAACGGCTGGAAGCCTGCGCACTGGTGGTCAACGCCGTGCGGGCGGGCATGTCGGTTCGCACGGCCCACGAAGAAGTGATCTGCCCCGCGCTCCGCGAAGTCGGTCGCCTCTGGCACCGGGGCGAACTCTCCATCCCCGAAGAACACGCCTGCACCTCCACGATGCAGACCGCCCTCGCGCAGATCCTCGCGTTCGCGAAGCCCGCGCCCCGCAACGGCAAGTCGGTCCTCGCGGCATCGGTCGAGGGCAACTCCCACGACATCGGGCTGCGGATGGTCGCGGACGCCTTCGAGCTCGAGGGGTATCGCACGGTCAACCTGGGGCCAAACGTGCCGTGCGAGGACCTGATCTCGGCCGTGGTGGACTTCCGCGCAGACGTCGTCGCGCTCTCGGCGACGCTGGCGGTGCAGCTGCGCCCGCTGGCGAACGCGGTGGAATCGCTGCGGTGCCTGGGCGAATCGGCTCCAACCGTGCTCGTGGGTGGCCCCGCGCTGGGCATCGCGCCGGATCTGTGGAAGAAGATCGGGGCGCACGGATCGGTTACCAGTGCGTGGGGCGCCGTCGCACTCGCGGATGAGTTGCTGAAGGGCCGCTGATCAACTGCTGCCGTCGCGCATCCGTTCGATGCCCTCGGGGAACGGGTAGCTCGGGAAGACACCCATGTTGCCGGCACTCCACATCGCCGGGCTGGTGTAGATATCACCCCGGAAGCCCGCTTCGTACATCGTGCGGAGCGTGGACTCGAACGACGGCTCGACGCCGTCGGCGTTCACGAGTCGGTTGGCCTTGGCGTTGAGGAACGAAACGCTCGCCACGGGCCAACGATCGCGCCGGTCGCGGATCATCTTGACGACGGTGCGCATGCCCCGCGACAGATCGTGGAGCGTAAAGAAGTCGCGGCCCTTGGGCCTGAGGATCGCGAGGATGAGGATCTGGTCGAGATCGAACTTGAGGACGTACGGCTCCTTGTCACCCGCGGCGTGAACGGCGGCGGACTCGTGGAACATGCGGGCGTAGCTGGTGACCGAGCGAGCGGACCACTGGCTGGTGGAGACCAGATCGCAGATCTGGCTGATGACGCCCCGCGAGTTGTCGGCGTCGTTGACGCCGCACACGACGGTGCGGTAGCGGCCGTCGAGCAGATCGCGGAGGAGCTCCTGTCCCCACATGATGCGGATGCGCTCGGTGGCGTCTTCGGGACGATCGACGCGATCTGCACCACCGGGCAGGAGCGTGATGCGTTCGGGGGCGGTGTCGGCGAGCAGGAGCGCGTCGGCATCACCGTCGTAGAGGCGGACGGAAGGGGCGTGAACAGTCATGATGAGTCTCCGGGGTGTGCGCCACGGTCATCGGCACTCATCCGCGCTCGTCTTCGCTCCTGCCGGCACGAGTGGGAGGCAGAGGGCGAGCAGCGCGGAGGTGAAGGCCGCCGGCTGGACGTTCACGTAGATGGTATCGAAGCAGGAGACGATAGCGATACCTAAAATTGCACAACTTGGTCCGATTCCATAAGTCCCTGCCCAGTCTTGACCTACGGGCGCGGTCTCGCGGGCCACAACCACCCCGCCACAGGCGGCCACGAGCAGGATGGAGCCCAGCAGCAAGGGCCCGGGCAGGCCGAGCGTGGCCCAAGAGTGGAGCAGCGTGTTGTGGGCCTGGGGCGCGATGCGAACGGAGGCCGGATCGATGGAGTCCTTGGCGAGCGCGGCGCGGACCCAGGGTTCGTACGACCCCGCGCCGTGGCCCACAAGAGGGCGCTCGGCGATCATGCGTGAGGCCCAGATGGCGAAGTTGACGCGAGCGCCCGAGTCGCTGGTGTAGTCGCGGTCGCGGAGCGCGCGGGTGACTTCGGTGGTGGCGGAGCGGACGCGCGCGGCGATGGCGTCGCCCCGGACTGCCCAGACTGTTCCCGCGAGAATCGTCGCGATGACTGCCGCGCCCGCGAGCAGGCGGAGCGCCTTGGTCTTTGGAAGGCGGAAGATTGCGCAGCCGAGGACGATGGCGATGAGGGCGAACGCGGCGAGCCACGCGCTGCGTGTGCCGGTGGCGACCATCGCGATGAGTGAGGCCGTGGAACCGGCGATGCCGGCCCAGCGTCGCCAGCCTTTGCCGAAAACGGCGGGCGGGAGGTGCAGGCCGAGGGAGCCGACGAGGATGATGCCGCCCATGACGGGGTGGTGCCACCAGCCGCTGATTCGGGCGTGTTCCTGCGGGTTCGGCGGGTGGGGCCAGATGAGCGCGTCGATGCCGAAGCGGTGGCCGATCGCTTCGAGGAGTTGCGTGCCCATGCCGAGCATGGTGCCGGCGATGAGCGCGGCGATGAGCCACGAGCGTTTGTGAAGCACGGGAAGGACGCCCAGGATGCACCAGAGCCAGCGGGTGTTGCCGATCTCCTGCACGCCCTTGGTGCGATCGGGGCTCCACGTGAGGGTGAAGGCGCTCCACGCGGCGAAGGCGATGCAGAGCATGAGCAGGCGAGAGGAGAGTGCGAAGGGCCAGAGTTTGATGGTGACGTGCAGGCGTGCAAGGACGCAGACGGCGAGCGGGATGGGGAGCACTTCGACCGCGGCGATGGGGCCGGCGGCGCCGCCGATCCAGAGCATGGCGAGGGCGATGTGGGCGGGCAAGCCGAAAGACTGTCCCCACGCGTTGGACTGTGCCGCGAATCGGGTGTCGAGCAGATCGGAGCGGGGCGAACCCCCGGCGATCCGGCTGATGCGGGCGAGGAGGGTGTCGGAGGGGGTGACGGCGGGAACCTGCGGCATGGTGGTCACACGGGTCCTTCGTCGGCACTCATCTTCTGGGAGTCACCATGCGCTCGGAGGTCTTCGATCACGCGTTTCTGGAGCCGGCTGAACTGTTGTCTGAGGGCGGCGGGGTCGCGGCCCAGTTGTTCGGCGATCTGCGGCCACTCGATGCCGCGGCGGCGGAGGGCGATGAGTGCGCGTTCGTGGTCGGAGAGGGCGTCCATGACGCGTTGCCACTGTTCGTCCTGGGCGAGGCGGTCGAGGGTGCTGGCGTCGTCGGCCTCGATGCCGGATTCGTGAAGTTCCTGGGGGCCGAGACCGCCGCCCCGCTTTTGGGCACGGTCTTCGCGGGCGAGTTCGGCGAGCTTGGATTTGACGACTTTCTGGAGGTACCCGGCGACGGCGGCTTCGTTGTCGAACTGGAGTTTGCCGGCGGCCATGTCGTCGACGAAGGACTTGGCGACGGACTGGCAGACGTCGAGGGACTCGCGACGATCACGGAGTGCGCGGCCCATGCCGGCGCGAACGTAGATCCCGACGAGGCGCAGGAGTTCGGAGAACGCGGCGTCGCGAGCGCGGGGGTCGGTGGGGTTGGCGGCGGCCTTGAGCAGGCCGGAGAGGGTCGAGGCCATTCTCGGACTCCTGTGGGCCGGAATGAGTGTACCAGAGGCTGGAATCGAGTGGCATCGGGGCGGTTCGCGGTAGACTGGGCCGAGAGGGCGTGCGGGGAGCGACGATGACGGCGCGTTCGGGCACAGATTCGGGATCGGGGGGAAGGCGGAGCTCCGGCGGCGGGGTTGCTTTGGCGTCGTTGGCGGGAGCGGACGAGGGTGAGTTTGCGGATGCGGCGGCGGCGGAGACGGAGGCGCGGTGGGCGGCCGGGGAGGCGGGAAATCTGGAGGAGATCTGCCGCGATGTGCCGGCGGTGATGGCGTCACCGGCGGCGCGGCGGGCGGTGTTGATGTGCGAGGTGTGTCGGCGGACGCAGGAGCGGCGTTCGGCGGTGCGGGATGACATGCACGCGCGGTTTCCGGGGTTGCGGGAGGATGTGGACGCGGTGATCGAGATGGCGTGGATGATGATGTCGGCGGAGGCGGGAGCGGCGACTGAAGAGGGGCACGAGTTGCGGGAGGGGGAGCAGTTCTCACGGTTTCGACTGTGCGATCGGCTGGGTGGCGGTTCGTTCGGCGAGGTGTGGCGGGCGTGGGATGTGGTGCTGGAGCGGTATGTGGCGCTCAAGGTGCTGAGGACTGTGGCGGGGGATGAGCGGGCGTTTCTGGCGGAGGCGCAGGCGGCGGCGTCGATCGATCACGCGCACGTGGTGCGTGTGCACGGGGCGGGAACGCTGTACGCGAACGGGCCGCGGTACATCGACTCGCAGCTTGTGGGCGATCCGGCGCCGAGCAAGGAGGATGCGAAGGCGATCGCGAAGGGAGAGTCGCTCGAGCGGGTGTTTCGGTCGAGACTTCCGAGCGTGGGAGAAGCGGCGCGGATCATGGCGGCGGCGGCGCGTGGTGTTGCGGCGGCGCACGCGCGGGGCGTGCTGCACCGGGACCTCAAGCCTGGCAACATCCTGCTGACGCCGTCGGGGAGACCGATGGTTGCGGACTTTGGGTTGTCGATTCCGCACGGCGAAGCGGAAGAGACGGGGGCGGCGGAGGGGTCGACGGTGGCGGGGCGGATCGTGGGGACACCGGCGTACATGTCGCCGGAGCAGGCGCGCGGTGAGCGGTTTACGCCGCAGTCGGACGTGTACGGGCTGGGTGCAACGCTGCGGTTTCTGCTGGTGGGGCGTGCGCCGTACGAGGCAAGTGGGACCGGCGGGCGGTGGTCGGTGATCCGCGCGGTGCGGACGGCGAGCGCGGCACCCCTCGCGGGACGCGCGGGCGTGCCGGCTGATCTCGCGGCGATCTGCGACAAGGCGATGAGCGCGCTGCCGGGGGATCGGTACCTGAGCCCCGATCGGATGGCGGAGGACCTGGAGGCGTATCTCGCGCACAGACCGGTGAGCGCGTCGGCACCGGGACCGGCGCGGCGGGCTTCGCTGTGGTACCGGCGAAACCGGGTTCCGGCGACGATCGCGGGCGTGGCGGTGGCGGTGCTCGCGGTGACGACCGCGGCGTTTGTGGCTTCGCTGCGGAGCGAGCGCGACCGCGCGGTAGAGGCCGAGCGCGAGGCGGAGCGGCAGGCGGGAACCGCGAGGGCGGCGCAGGCGGACGCGGTGTTGGAGCGGGACGCGGCGGTTTCGGCCCGGGAGACGGCGGAGGCGATCAACACGTTTCTCGCGGATTGCATCCGCGCGTCGGACAGCCTGGCCACGGACGAACCGGTTTCGCTGCGGGAGGTGTTGTCGCTGATTGAGTCGCGGGCGTCGCGCTCGCTGGAGCGGTCGCCGCGGGTGATGGCGGGGGTGTTGGAACTGGTGGCGGGGATGCGGGAGGCGGATCGCTTTCCGAGCGCGGCGAGCGGGAGTTTGAAGCGTGCGCTCGCGGTGCACGAGCGGGAGTTTGGGGCGGGAGCGGCGGAGACTCTGCGGACGAG
>JBIKMF010000242.1:0-6374 GCA_044359425.1 Phycisphaerales bacterium | reverse complement strand
CGATTACTCCGACTCCAAGAGCGCGATCCAGGCCCTCGTCGGCGCGGCAATCGCCTCCTCCATGCTCGATGAGCTCGAAGTCCTCGCCTCCCGCCCCGGCGCACCCTCCCTCTACTGGTCGCTCGCCGACCTCCCCCGCCCCTTCTTCTCCATCAGCACGCTCCTCCTCTACGAGGAAGCGATGATCGACTTCACCCTCCCCATCTTCCGCGAGATCGAGACGCTCCCCATCGACGACGAGCGCGCCGTCTCCCTCGCAGCCAAAGCCAACCGCGACCTTGCCTCCATGCTCCAGTCCCCGACCTCCTCGGCCTCCGGCGACATCGCCACCGCCGCCCGCGTGATCGCCGCTTACCCCGCCGCCAAAGCCTGGATGATCTCCACCGGCCTCGCCCCAGACCGCGTCGCCGCGCTGCCCGTCTCCTACGTCGTCATCCGCCACGAGCTCGTTCAGTACCGGCTTCACTCCGATCAGCTCTTCCGCTGGCTCAACCTCCCGTACCCCGAAGCCGAAGCCGGCCTCGAGGCCTTCCTCGCCGACCGCGCCACACACCCAGTAAGCAACGACTCCCTCGGCTCCTGGCTCCCCTCGCTCGACAAAGTCTTCGGCGCCCTCTGGAACCTCGAACGCCGCTTCGCCGTCCTCCGCGCCACCGAGGCCATACGACTCCACCTCGGCTCCACCAACGCGCTCCCCACATCACTCGACGCCATCATCATCGTCCCCGTCCCGCGCGATCCCATCACCGGCGAACCCTTCCGCTTCCGCCTCGACGGTGACACCGCCGTCATCTCCGGCCCGCCGATCCAGTTCCTCACCAACCCCGCACCCCTCGAACACCGCGTCCGCATCGCCCGCTAAGCCACGAACCCCAACCGAGAACACCCATGAACACCCGCCTCACCCTCGCCCTCTCGCTCTCCCTCCTCGCCGGCCTCGCCCCGCTCACCCACGCACTCCCCTCCACCCCCTCCGCCCCCTCCACCCCCTCCGCGACTACCACCGCCGCCGAAGACTGGGCCTGGCTCGCGCCCTTCGCCGACGACTCCACCCTCGGTGCCATCGTCATCGATCTCGCCCGCGTCGACCTCGCCGCCATCGGCGAACTCATGAACGCCGCCGCGGCAGGATCCGCCCCCGGCGCCGGCCCGGACACCACCAAGGCCATCGCCACCTGGCGCGATTCCATCGTCAACGCCGGCGCATCCCAGTTCGTCGTCTTCTTCACGCTCAAGGACCCCGGCGGCGCGCCCGCGTACATCATCGTCCGCCCCCGCGCGGACACAGACCCGAACGCGCTCCTCGCGCACATCGCAGCACCCGCGAAGGACGGCGGCATGGACGGCTTCGGTCTCAACCGCCCCGCCTCCATCACCGCCGGCTGCATCCTCGTCGCCTCCGAGAAACAACGCGAAGGCCTCGGCACCCCCGAGCGCGCCGCCGTCATGACCCAGGCCCTCACCCTCGCGGGCGACGCCCCCGTCCGCATCGCCATGTTCCCGGCGGACTTCGCCCGCAGAGCCATCACCGAGATCATGCCCCGATTCCCCGAAGCACTCGGCGGCGGCGAAACCCGCCCGATCGCCGACGCGATGATCGCGTGCGGCGCCTCCCTCTCGATCACCTCCGAGCCCACCTCGCAGATGCGCATCGCCGCGACCAGCCCCGAAGCCGCAACGACGCTCGCTCGATTCATCACCGAACGCTCCGCCGCGCTCCCCGCCAACATGACCAACGCCTTCACCGCAACCACCGAACAGAGCACCGTCCGCGTTGAAGCCTCCGGCGCACCGCTTCGCAATCTCCTCACCAGTCTCGCCTCCACCGTCATCAACGCCCGCAGTTCCGCCGCCATGATGCAGATGTCCGTAAAGGCCCGCAACGCCATCATGGGCTGCTGGATCTACGCCCAGAACCACAACGAGAACTTCCCCGACTCCCTCGACCAGCTCGTCGCGGACAAGCACATCACCAGCGACGTCATCAAGGCCCCCGACGGCTCCGACCTCTTCGTCTACATCAAGCTCACCGCCGAACAGTGGAAGAACGACCCCTCACGCACCGTCATGCTCTACGAGAAGTTCAACGCCTGGCCCGCCCGGGGCATCTCCGTCGGCTTCGTCGACGGCCACGTTGAGATCATCAACGACCAGAAGGCCTTCGAGGAACTCCTCGAGCCCAAGCCCGCGACGAAGGGCAATCCCGGCGGACTTTCCAAATAGCTGTCACACGGCGGTTTCTCCCGCACTCAACCAGTGGGGCCGTACGCCCCATTCAGGGAGAAACCGTTATGTCCAGAACCGTGTCCGCCGCCATCCTCGTCTGCCTCGCCGGCCAGGCCCTCGCACAAACCCGCGAGTCCTACACCGCACGCGAGCCAATCACCCCCGCCGCGCTCGCGCAGGCCATCGCCGCCGGCAAGCACATCGAGCTCGACCCCTCCACCGGCGAGCGCCTCATCCCCGCGCTCCGCGACTCCCTCCCCGCCAACTGGCGCTCCACGCCCATCCCCGGCGAAGGCCGCGTCGACTCCTTCGGCAACCCCATCGTCAACGAGCGCGCCGGTTGGCCCGCCTACGCCCAGCGTGACGTCGACGCCCTCCGCGCCCGCATCGCCGAACGCCGCGACGCCATCCTCGCGACCGGCTCCGCCACCGAGACCGAGCACGCCTTGGGCCTCCTCATCGGCGACGCCGTCGTCCGCGGCATCGAGATCGACGACCTCGTCATGATCGAGGACCTCTCCCCCACCGCCGCGAGCGCGGTACTCAACCTCATCTCCTCCTACGAATGGACCCGCTCCACACTCGCCCGCTCCGATCGCGCGCCGTACAGCTACGTCCGCTCGGTCTATCCCGCTCGCATCCACAACTTCGCCGCCGCGCACGGCACCACGGTCGACGCCCTCCTCAACGTCATCACCTACGGCGACAACGCCATCCCCAGCGGCTGCTACAACGCGTACACCTGGCAAGCGGGCGGGTTCCGCACCCGGGTCAACGGCACCATCATCTGGCAACAGAACGGCCTCGACGACGCCTTCGCCGATATCCCCATCGGCTGGAACTCGTTCTCGTTCTACAACTGCCAGGGCCAGTCTCCCAACGCCAACTCCATGGTCCGCGTCTCCACCAACGGCTACGCCAGCCTCTTCCAGCAAGGTGGAAACGCACTCAACGGCATCGCGTACGTCAACCAGCCCATCGGCACGCCCGGCACCGTCGATGGTTTCATGACTCCCAGTTGGGACGACTACTTCATCGCCGTCGAGCAAAGCCCCGAACCGGATCACATCTGGTACGAAACCGTCGGCGCCGTCGGTGAACGCCGCTGCTACATCTCCTGGCAGAGCGTCAGCAAGCTCGGCGGCATGACCGAAGACCTCCACTGGTTCCAGATCCAGCTCGACGAAGCCACCGGCGGCATCACCCTCGTACTCGACGTGATGACCGAAGACACCGACGAAAGCGCAAGCCGCGGCCTCGAAGCCATCACCGGCACCGATGGCGACTGCGGCGCTGACTGCACCAACGATGCACCGTGGGACTTCAACGAACGCATCTACCTCCCCGCGCCCCAAACACTCCCCATCGCCCCCAACGACGAGTGCGAAAATGCTCTTGTCGTCCTCCCCAACACCTCGCACACGCTCGACATCTTCTACACCAACAGCAGCGTCAACCCCAGTTGCCGCTTCGGCGCGGACTCGTGGTACTCCTTCACCGCTCCCACCTCCGGGCACCTCCGCGTGTCCATGTGCGGTGCATACGACGATGCCAATGTCGACTCCATGCTCAGCCTGTTCGATACCTGCGACGGTACCGCGCTCGCCTGCGTCGACGACCCACAGCCCAACGCTGGCTGCGGCCCCGCGGGCCACGGGCTCGACGCCGTCGTCCACTACGACCTCGTCGCGGGCCAGCACATCCTCATCCGCTCGAGCACCATCGGGGGCGGCCTGCCCAACTCCATGGTCACCACCTCCTTCGGCTTCACCACCGGTGGCGACAACTGCTCCGATGCGGCCGCCCTCGTCGGCCTCTCCGGTTCACTCATCGGTGACCTCCGCCTCTCCACCCCCAGCGGCGTCGCGCAGTGCTCCCCCTCGGCCACCGTCCCCGACCTCTGGTACTCCATCCAGAACACCACCGGTAAACTCGCCCACCTCACCGTCGACACCTGCGGCACCAGCGACTACGGCGCGGTCGACCGCGGCTTCGACTCCATCCTCTCCCTCTGGGACCGCTGCGGCGCCGCCATGCTCACCTGCGTCGACGACTCCTCCCTCCCCTGCGACCAGGGCAACCAGTACGACGCCCTCGCCTCCCACGCCATGGCCCCCGGCGAAACCGTCTTCATCCGCGTCACCAGTTGGACCAACGACGCCGCGAACTTCGTCCTCAACTGGAACCTCACCCCCTGCCCCGCCGACTACAACGGCGACGGCGGTGTCGACGGCGACGACGTCATCGCCTTCTTCGCCGACTGGGACGCCTCGATCCCGCAAGCCGACTTCAACGGCGACGGCGGCGTCGATGGTGACGATGTGATCGGCTTCTTCGGCGCCTGGGACAACGGCTGCTGATCCCCCTTGACGCACGACACACACGGCCACTCGGGCGCGGCATCCGCCGCGCCCGACGCCGTTTTCAGGCGTACCACTTCTCCAGCACCGCGCTCCAATCCTCCAGCCCCTTCACACGGATCATCTCCACCCGCACCTCTTCCCCGCGCGGGTGATGCTCCGCGAACCGGATCCCGAACTTGCGGATCAGCTTCCCGGCCTGCTCCTCCCCCTTGCGCATGTCGCGGCAGACCGCCATCAGCAGCTTGAAGTGCTCCTCGAGCACCGCCCTCTGCTCGGGAATCGTCGGCGGCTTGGGTTGCTCACCCCGCAGCATCGCCCGCGCCTGGTGGAAGATCCACGGGTTGCCGATACACCCGCGCGCCACGCTCACCGCGCTCACGCCGGTGTACTCCAGCATCGCGAAGATGTCCGCCGCGTTCCAGATGTCCCCGCTCCCGAAGATCACCGTCCGCGGGTGGCGTGCCACGATGTCGCGCAGGATGTCCCACCGGCTCGGGCCGATGTACTTCTGCTCCACCGTCCGCCCGTGCACCGTCGCCCACGCGTACCCCAGGTCCGTCGTCGCGCTCAGGATCCGCTCGAAGTTCGCCGCCATCTCCGGCGTATCGTCGAACGAGCGCCGCAGCTTCACCGTGCACACCACGTTCGACGGCAGCGCATCGCGCACCGCCTTCAGGATCGCGATCGCACCCTCCGGCTCCGCGAGCCAGTGGCCGCCGCGTGCCTTCTTCTCGATCTTCTTGACCGGGCACGCGAGGTTCACGTCGATCACCTCGAATGTCGTCTGCTCGGGCACGTGCTCCACGCGCGCGGGCAGTGTGCCCGAGGTCTCGCCGCTGCGCACGTCCGACTCTGGCGGCCAGAACCCCACCTGCTGCCCGCCCGGGAGTCGAAGGTGCTGACGGGCCGAGAGGTGCGTCGAGGGCAGAACCCCCTGCACCTCGTACGCCATCAGCCGGTACTCCTTGTCGGTGCGCTTGCCCTGCTCGATCATCTTGACGGCCGACGCCGCCATCTCGCGCGGGTCGCTGCCCATGATCTGGCCCGCGAGCGGGTGGTCCTCCTCGCCGCCGGGGACGTTGTCGTGCAGCTCGCCCAGGTCCGCCTTCACGAACCCGCGCCCGCCCGCGAGCAGCGTCCGGTCCAGCAGCGCCTCGGTCACGCAGAACGGGCACCCGTGCCGACGCGCGATGATCCGCATCGCCGCGTCCGAGTACCCCGCCAGTCCCGCCTGGAAGAACGGCGCATCGAAGGCCGGCACCAGTGACCGCACCCTCGCGTCGATCGGGCCCTCCGGACGTTTGCCGAGCATCGCGGCATAGGCCGCGGGATCAAGGTGTTCCCGGCCGGGAGCGATCCCGGGACTCGGAGCCGTTGCGTTGCCGCTGTCGCATGACATAGGTGCAAGCGTAGCGGCGATCAGCAGCCCTGATCCCACCGCGAGAAGAAGTAGATGATGTCGTCCCCATCGGTCCCGCCGTCGCCGGTCACGTCGGCTTCGCTCCGGTCCCAGTCCTCGAAGTACGTGATCACGTCGTCGCTGTCCACGCCGCCGTCGAGGTTCCAGTCGGCGAGCGAGTTGGAGTAGACCACGACGCTCTCGATCACGCTCCCCAGGAACCTCTCCACCGTGTACGCGAACGGCTGGTCGAGGGAGATGGGCGGAACGGAAACGACATCGAAGTCACCGGTCATCGCATCGAACGAGCCCGCGCCCGTGATGAGGGCGATGTACTCCCCGCAACCCTCCGGCGCGGTCGTGGGGAGCAGCACCTCGAGCGCGCC
>JBIKMF010000241.1:0-6390 GCA_044359425.1 Phycisphaerales bacterium | reverse complement strand
TGATCCGCCTGGTCAACATGATTCTCTTCGAGGCTCTTCGCCGGCGCGCGAGCGATATCCACATCCATCCGCTCGAAACGCGCCTGGTCATCCGCTTCCGCATCGACGGGATGCTGGTCGACGCGTTTACACCTCCGCTCTCGCTCGCGCCCGCGATCAGCTCCCGCCTGAAGGTCATGACCGAGCTCGACATCGCCAACCGCCACACGCCCCAGGACGGCCACACCTCGGTTCGCGTGGGCAGCCGCAAGGTCGACATCCGCTTCTCGTGCATTCCCACGGTCTACGGCGAGCGCCTGGTGCTTCGTCTGCTCGATCAGGCCTCTACGCAGCTCTCTCTCGACGAGATCGGCATGACCCGCCCGATGCAGGCGCAGTTGCTGGACCTCGTGGAACGCCCCACCGGCATCATCCTGGTGACCGGCCCCACCGGTTCGGGCAAGACGACAACGCTTTACGCGGCGCTCTCACGGATCGACCGGTCCAGCCGCAACGTGATGACCATCGAGGACCCCGTCGAGTACCACCTCGACGGCATTTCGCAGATGCAGGTGAACGTCAAGCGCGGCGTGACGTTTGCGGCGGGTCTTCGGGCCCTGCTCCGTCAGGACCCCGACGTCATCCTCGTCGGCGAAATCCGCGACGGCGAGACCGCGCAGCTCGCTGTGCAGGCGTCGCTCACCGGCCACCTTGTGCTCGCGACGCTCCACACCAACGACTCCCCCAGCGCGATCCCGCGGCTCGTCGACATCGGCATCGAGCCCTACCTGATCACCTCCTCGCTGCTCGCCGCGCTCGCCCAGCGACTCCTGCGCCGCCTATGCCCCAACTGCGGCGGCTCGGCGCAGGGGATGAGCGGGCGGTGCGAAGTCTGCTACGGCACGGGGTACAAAGGCCGACTGGCGGTCTACGAGATCATGACGATGAACGACGACCTCCGCCGCCTCACGGCCACGCGCGCCGACGCGGTCACGCTGTACGACGCGGCGAAGCGTTCGGGCTTCATGCCGATGCGAGAGGACGCCCTCATCAAGGTGAAGCTCGGCCTTACCGACGAGGCCGAGGTCTACCGCGTTCTGCACTGAGCATCGCCCCTACGCTCCGGGATGCTCCCGCCCACCCTCACCGGCCGACACGTGCATCTTGAGCCGCTGCATGAATCGCACGCGGCGGATCTCGCGACCGGTGCGGACGCGGAGATGTTCCGGTACTTTCCGCCGCCGTATGCGCCCGCCGGCGTCGACGAAGCCGGCATGGCCGAGTACATCCGCAACCGCACCAAGGGCGCAGTCGCGTTCGCGATCATTGACCGGGCGAGCGGGCGGGCCGTGGGGTCGACGTGCTACCTCGACATCCGGGAGGCCCATCGCGGGCTGGAGATCGGCGCGACGTTCATCCTTCCCGCCCACCGGGGCACGCGTGTCAACCCGGAATCCAAGCTGCTGATGCTCGCCAACGCCTTCGACTCGATGGGCATGGTCCGCGTGCAGCTCAAGTGCGACGCCCGCAACGTGCCGAGCATGCGCGCCATTGAGAAGCTCGGGGCCGTTCACGAGGGCGTGCTGCGCCGTCACATGATCATGGGCGACGGCTTCGTGCGGGACACCGTGATGTACAGCATCACCGAGGCCGAGTGGCCGACGGTGCGCGATCGCCTCCACGCGCGGATCGGAGGCTGACCCGTGCTCCTGGTTGACGTGTACAACGTGCTGCATGTGACCGGGGTGCTGCCACCGGATCTCGCCGGGCTCGACGTGCTCGAACTCGGCGAACTCATCGGCGTCAGCAGGTACCGCAACGGCAAGACGCTGCTCGTGTGCGACGGCTTCGGGGCGCCCACCGTCGACGACCGCGAGTCGTACGCGTACCTCGCCGGTCGCGAGCCCAACGCGCGCGACTACGCGGGCATCCTCTTCGCGGGCCGAGGTCGCGAGGCCGACTGGCTGATCGAACGCCTTCTCGAACGCTTCGGCGGCAGCCGACGGGTCACCGTTGTGAGCAGCGACAAGCGCCTCAAGCGCGCCGCCGGCCGTGCGAAGGCCCGTCACGTTCGTAGCGAGGACTTCCTGCGTGATCTCGCGGAGGACGCGCGGCGTACCACTCGTCTGCCGCGAGCGCATCGGCCAAAGGGGCTCGGCGACGACACGTCGCTCTCGCGCGATGAGGTCGCTCTGTGGGCGAAGCAGTTCGGCCTCGCGCCGGATGATCCGCTCATGCAGATCCCCGCTCGGGAAGCGCCCAAGCCCACGACACCCGAGCCCAAGGTCCAGCCCGCGAAGAAAGAGCCCGCAAAGCCGGCCGAACTCGTCGATCCGCTCCTGCTCGAAGCGCTCAAGGCGTGGCCCGGGCGCGTCCGACTCGAGGACTTCGACATGGAACTCTGGCTCGGGCTCGACGACCTCGCCGACGACCCCGAAACCCGCAAGTACACCTGAGCGTCAACTGTCTCGGAACCGGTTGCCCTTCTTCTTGTCGCGCTGCTTGCTCTTCTGGCTGCGCCGCTGCTCGCCCGACATCTTGCCCTTGCCGAAGCCCGCGCCGCCGCCCGCCGCCATACCCCCGCCCAACGGTTGGCCGTACATCAGCCCGCCGGTCACCTTCTTCGCCTTGCCCGCGGCACGCGACGCCGAATCATCGACCGTGAGGTCGAGCGTCCGCTTCGCGAGATCCACGTTGGCGATCTTCACGATCAGCGAGTCGCCGAAGTTGTACGAGCGGCCCGAGCGTTGATCGACGAGTGCGCCGCTCCGCGGATCGATCTTCCAGAACGGTCGGAGGTTGTCGCGCGTGATGTCCCCGGGAAGATC
The DNA here is from genome assembly GCA_044359425.1 of Phycisphaerales bacterium. Classification (GTDB taxonomy): domain Bacteria; phylum Planctomycetota; class Phycisphaerae; order Phycisphaerales; family UBA1924; genus JBEIUO01. The sequence goes on along the minus strand of JBIKMF010000241.1, from coordinate 3,583 downwards.
CTCGCTCTTGATGAACCCGTCTGCGAGGAACTTGTCGATCTGGACGAAGACGCCGCGCGGATTGACGTTGGTCACCACGCCGCGGAAGGTTTCGCCGATGTGCTTTTCGAGGAGCTGGAGCACGAGGAACTGGCGGAGATTCCGCTCGGCGCTCTCGGCGTTGTCCTCGCGCATGCCGGCGTGGCGGCCGATCTGCGCGAGTTCTTCATCGGAGGGACAGGCCTTGGTCGAACGCAGGTCGCGCCCGAGATCCCGCTTGTCGTGCTCGCTCTTGGGGCGCTTCTTGCTGTTCTCCGTGCGACGGAGGTATTCGGCGAGCGAGCGGTGGACCGTGAGGTCCGCGTAGCGGCGGATCGGGCTCGTGAAGTGCGCGTATGCCTCGCTGGCCAGGGCGAAGTGACCGATCAACGCCGGCGAGTACTCGGCCCGGCTCATGGTTCGGAGCACGGCCATGTGAACCGCGCGGGCCGCCGCCGTCCCGCGGGTCGCGTCGAGGAGCCCCTGCAGTTCTTCTCGCGACGGGTTCTTGGGGACGCGGAAGCCAGAGACCATCGCGGCCTTGCGCATCTCGTCCATGTCGCCGGGAACCGGCTCGGGGTGGATGCGGCGCAGAAGCGGAACGCCCAGGGACTCAAACAGGCGAGCGAGAACCTCGTTGGCCTCGACCATGAACATCTCGATGAGCTTGTGCGTGAACGCGTCGTCTTCCTGCTGGGCGTCGACGACGTGGCCGTTGTCGTCGAAGATCAGCTCGACGTCCGGCAGGTCCAGCACGATCATGCCCGCCTTGTGCCGGCGTGCCTGGATCTGCTTCGCGAGCAGGTTCATCTCCTTGAGGGTGGCCAGAAGCTGGTCGGTGTACTTCGGGGGCGTCTTCGCGTGCTTGCGGGCTTCCTCGATGTTGCCGTCGATGAGGAACTGGGCCTCGAGATACGTCAACCGCTTCGCGCTCTTGATGAGCGTGTTCGCCGCGCCCTCGCTCCGCACGTTGCCCTGCGCGTCGTACGTCATGAACGCAGACTTGCAGAACCGCGGCACGCCCTCCTGCAGCGAGCAGATGCCGTTGCTGAGCACCTCGGGGAGCATCGGGATCACGCGCCGGGGGAGATACACCGAGTTCGCGCGGTCCTTGGCCTCTTCGTCCAGCGGGCTGCCCGCCGGAATGAAGTGCGCCACGTCCGCGATGTGAACCGCGAGTTCCCACCCGCCCGGCAGCGACTCGCTCCGCCGGATGCTGATCGCGTCGTCGTAGTCCTTCGCGTCGGGCGGATCGATCGTGATGATGAAGTCGTTCGTCAGGTCCATCCGGCAGTCGAGTGCTCCGGATCCCTTCGCCTTCCACTCCTCGATCTGCCGGTCGAACTCCGCGGCAGCCCCGCGTGCCTGCTCCACGCATTCGTGGGGGTGTTCGCCGGGGAGGTCGTACGCCGCGATGACGGCCTGAGTCTCGACATCGGGCTTCCCCGCGTCGCCGAGCACCTTGGTGATCGCGCCCTCGGCCAGCATCCCGTTCTCGGGGTACGCGATGATCTCGACGACGACCTTGTCGCCGGGCTTTGCGTTCTTGCTCTGGGCGTCGCGCACGACGATGGGCTCGGTCATCTCGCGGCCATCGGGGAAGACGAGCCACTGGTCGCCACGCTTGTCGAGTTCGCCGGTGAAGCTCGAGCGCTTGCGCTTGATGACTTCGAGGATGTTGCCCTCGAACGTGCCTCGATTGTCTCGTCGGATGGCGACGCGAACGGTGTCACCGGAGAGAGCGTCGGAGACGTTCTCGGGGGCGATGAAGATCGAGCCTTCTTTGAAGGACTGGGCGGGGTTGACGAAGCCGAATCCTCGCGGGTTCTTGCGGAAGGTCCCCTCGATCGAGCCCCCGACCGTCGCGAGCGAGGGCAGGGTCACGGTTCCGTTGGGGAGAAGAACCAGAAGCGTCTGGGATGCGAGATCGCGGACCGCGTTCTCGAACTCCTCGGCTTCTTCTGTGGCGATGTTGAGGTCTTGGGCAAGCTCCGCGATGCGGGCTGGGACGTAGTCGTCGTGCTTGAGGTGCTCGAGCAATCGACGGGAGAACTTGGATGTCATGTGGAGAATGGTAGGCCGCACGACGGCGGTTTGGACAGGGTCATCCCCCGGTAGGGTCCACCCCCGCCCGCCACGCTCCAACACGCCCAGGTGCTTCGAGGCAGGCTCGTCACGCGGTCGTGATCACCGAGAGGCCCCGGAGTTGGTGGCCGGAGGTGCTCCCGAGATTCCCAGCATGCTCATCGCGACGGCCTCCGCGACCTTGATGCCGTCGACGCCGGCGGAGAGAATGCCGCCCGCGTAACCGGCGCCCTCGCCCGCGGGGAACAGCCCTCTCGTGTTGAGGCTCTGGAAGGTCTCGTCGCGCTTGATGCGGATCGGCGATGATGTACGTGTCTCAACGCCGGTCAGCACGGCGTCGTGCATGTCGAAGCCGCGGATCTGGTGCCCGAACTTCGTGAGCGCTTCGCGGATCGCAACGATCGCGTACCCCGGCAGACAGGGTGTGAGATCGGTGGGGAGCACGTTCGGCTTGTACGAGGGAATCACGCTCCCCAAAGTCGTGCTCGGCCGCTTCGCGATGAAGTCGCCGACGCGCTGCGCGGGCGCGGCGTACGTGCCGCCGCCTGCGACAAACGCCGCCGATTCCCACTTGCGCTGGAACGCGACGCCCGCGAGCGGGCCATCCGGGTAGTCCTTCTCCGGCGTGATGCCGACGACGATGCCCGCGTTGGCGTTCCGCTCGGAACGCGAGTACTGGCTCATCCCGTTGGTGACCACCCGGCCTTCTTCGGAAGTCGCGGCAACGACCGTTCCCCCCGGGCACATGCAGAAGCTGTACACGTCCCTCCCGTTCTTGGCGTGGTGGACGAGCTTGTAGTCTGCCGCGCCGAGGATGGGGTTGCCCGCGTTGGGGCCGAATCGCGCGGCGTCGATCAGCGATTGCGGGTGCTCGATGCGAAAGCCGACGGAGAACGGCTTGGCTTCGACGTATACGCCGCGGTCGTGCAACATCTGGAACGTATCGCGTGAGCTGTGGCCGATCGCGAGCACGACATGGTCACACGCGATGTGCTCGCCGCTCGCCAGCACCACGCCCCGCACCCGACGCGTGCCGTCGTGGCCGGTTTCGATCTCCATGTCCGTCACGCGGCTCTCGAAACGATACTCGCCCCCCAGCGACTCGATCGTCTCCCGCATGTTCTCCACCATCTTCACGAGCCGGAAGGTGCCGATATGCGGGTGGGCCTCGGTCAGGATCTCCGGCGGCGCCCCAGCCTTGACGAACTCCGTGAGCACCTTGCGGCCGAGATGGCGTGGGTCCTTGATCTGGCTGTACAGCTTGCCGTCGGAAAACGTCCCCGCGCCGCCCTCGCCGAACTGCACGTTCGATTCCGCGTTGAACACCGACTTGCGCCAGAAACCCCAGGTGTCCTTGGTCCGATCACGCACCACCTTCCCTCTCTCGAGGATGATGGGCTTGAAGCCCATCTGCGCGAGCAGCAGCGCCGCGAACAGCCCGCATGGCCCGGCGCCGATCACAAGCGGGCGAGTGGACGCA
>JBIKMF010000240.1:0-6431 GCA_044359425.1 Phycisphaerales bacterium | reverse complement strand
CGCACCGTGAATCAAACCGTCGACATCACCATCAACGGCCACGCCCTCCGAGTCCCCGCGTCATGGACCGTCGCCGCGGCAATCTGGAACTCCGCCTCCATCATCCCCACGCGCCTCGCTGCATCCCCCCGTGCCGCACTCTGCGCCATGGGGTCGTGCTTCGAATGCCGCGTCACCATCGACGGTTCTCCCGGCGAACGTGCCTGCATGCGTACCTGCACGCAAGGGATGTCCATCACCACCGAAGGAGCTTCCGCGTGACCTCGCATCACGCCGATATCGCCGTGATCGGGGCCGGCCCCGCGGGCCTCGCCGCGGCCGCAACCGCCGCTTCGCGCGGCGCTCGTGTCGTGCTCATCGACGAGAACCCCGCCACCGGCGGCCAGATCTGGCGCGGCGCGGCAGTGGGGGAGCACGCCCGCTGGAGTGCGCTTGCCGTTCGGCACAACGTCGACATCCGGACCTCAACCACACTCTTCTCCATCCAGCCACCCTCCGCATCTCTCGCTCCATTCACCCTTCGCCTAGCACACCGTGCTCGCGGCACCATCCTCCACGCCACCAGGCTCATCCTCGCCACCGGCGCACGCGAACTCCTTCTGCCCTTTGCGGCTTGGACCACGCCCGGCGTCCTTGGTGCCGGCGGCCTCCAGGCCATGATCAAGGGCGGCCTCAACGTTCAATCCAAACGCATCGTTATCGCGGGCAGTGGGCCGCTCCTGCTCGCTGTCGCTCAGGTGGCGCGCGAGGCCGGTGCCCACGTCGTCGCGCTCGCGGAACAGGCGTCAGCCGTCGCCCACGCCCGCGCCGCCGTTAGCCTTCTGCAAGCGCCAACGAAATGGGCGCAAGCCGCGGACCTCGCGATCGCCCTCCGCGGGATTCCGACCCTGCGTGGCTGGTGGCCCATCCGTGCGCACGCGCGAGGCAGCGTGCTCTCCGCGCTCGAGCTCACCAACGGGCGAGATCGGCGCGTCATCGAGTGCGACTTGGCCGGCGTCGGCTTCGGGCTCGTTCCAAACACGCGGGTCGCTGCCATGCTCGGCTGCGAGATCCGCGGCACACGCGTGCATACCGATCACCATCAGCGCACGAGCGTGCCAAACGTCTGGTGCGCAGGAGAAGCGACCGGCATCGGTGGGGTTGATGCAGCGGTGCTCGAAGGCCAGATCGCCGCGTGCAGCGCAACCGATTCGCGGCAGGACGACACGATCCTCGCACAGCGCGACCGAGCCCGCCGCTTCGTGTCCGCGTTGAACGACGCCCTTGCCCTTCGTCCGGAGCTCAAGCACATCGCCCCCGCCGACGAGTTCCTTTGTCGGTGCGAGGATGTCCGCGTCGGTGAAGCCCGGGCACACGCATCCTGGCGCGACGCCAAACTGCAGACCCGCTGCGGGATGGGTGAATGCCAGGGCCGCACCTGCGGCCCTGCCGCCGCGTTTCTGTTCGACTGGATCGTCGCAGACACCCGTCCGCCGCTGACACCGGTGAGCCTCGGCGCGATCCTCGATACCCTCTCCCCCGAAGCAGCCCACCCCCATCACGGAGCATCGCGATGAACGCAAACGACTGGCACGGCGTCATGCCCGCCATCACCACTCCCTTCCGCCCCGACCTCTCGGTCGATACCGAGTTTCTCACGAAGCACGTGACCTGGCTCGTCGACTCCGGCTCTCGCGCCATCGTCACCCCCGGCTCCCTCGGCGAGGGCGCAACCCTCGAGCATCCAGAAAAGATCACCATCTGGAAGACCTGCGTCCAGGCGGTCGGTCATCGCGTGCCCGTGATCGCTGCGGTCTCGAGTCTTTCGACTGCCGACGCGGTCCGCGTCGCGAAAGACGCGCAGGCCGCGGGCTGCACCGGCCTCATGGTCTTGCCGCCGTACGTCTACAAGGGCGACTGGCGTGAAACCCGGGCTCACTTCACCGCCATCCTCCGCGCCACCAACCTCTCCTGCATGCTCTACAACAACCCCATCGCCTACGGCACCGATATCACGCCCCCGCAGATCATCGAACTCGCCGCGGACCACCCAAACCTCCACGCAGTCAAGGAGTCCTCCGCTGATGTTCGCCGCCTTACCTGGATCCGCGCGCTCGACCCACACTCCCGTCTCGCGCTCTTCGTCGGCGTCGACGATCTCATCGTCGAAGGGATCGCCGCCGGTGCGACCGGCTGGATCGCCGGACTCGTCAACGCTCTCCCCGTCGAGTCCATCCGGCTCTTTGACCTCGCGAAGCAGGGCAATCACGCCGCCGCGGCAGCGCTCTACGCGTGGTTCCTGCCTCTCCTCCGTATGGATACCACGTACGACTTCGTCCAACTGATCAAGCTCGTCCAAGCCGAAGTCGGGCAGGTTGGTTCGGGTGGTCCTGTCACGCGTCCGCCGCGGCTGTTGCCCGAGGGCAGCCGTCTTCAGTCGATCCAAGCCGAGATCCGCGCGTGCCTCGCAACCCGCCCGCGCGCGTGAGAACAGCAGTTCCATTGCCTCTGTGCTTCGCGTTCGCTCTGTTGTCACACCGTGAAATCTCTTTCCCGGCGTCGCCGCTTAGTTCGGTGCAACCCTGCGCTTCGTATGATGGCCGCGATCGGAGCCACCATGCGACTCATCGCCTCACTGCTGTCGTTCATCGCCGTCGGGATCTCGCTGAGTGGGTCGCCTGCCCTCGCCCAGAGTCAACCGGGATCCGAGCCCCGCTACTGGCGCGGCAACCTGCACACCCACACCTACTGGTCCGACGGCAACGACTACCCGGAGATGGTCGCCGAGTGGTACGCGAAGAACGGGTACAACTTCCTCGCGATCTCGGACCACAACGTCATGCAGCAAGGCACCGTTTACAAGAAGGTCGCCGACCTCGAGAAGCGGGCTCGTGGAAAGGCATTCGCCAAGTACCTCGCACGCTTCGGCCCCGATTGGGTTCAAACCCGCGGTACAGGCGACGCCATGGAGGTGAGGCTCAAGCCCTTCGACGAGTACCGCACGCTCTTCGAAGTGCCTGGTCAGTTCCTCATGATGCCCGCCGAGGAGATCACCGGCGAGGCCGACAACAAGCGTGCCATTCACATCAACGCTACCAACCTTCTCGAGCTCATTGAGCCACCCAAGGGGGCGAACGTCGTCGATGTGATCAAGCAGACCACCGACGCGGTCCACGCCCAGGCGGCGCGGTTCGGCCGTGAGATCTTGGTTCACGTGAATCACCCCAACTACAAGTGGGGCGTGACGGCCGAAGATCTGGCGGCGATCTCCAGCGAGAGGTTCTTTGAGATCTGGAATGGCGTCGACAGCGACGGTGATCCGGGCGACGAGGTTTACCCCTCGACCGACGAGATCTGGGATATCGCGAACACGCTCCGCATCGCGGGTTTCGGCGCTCCGCCACTCCTCGGTCTCGCAACCGACGACTCCCACGACTACCACGGCGATGTGATTCGAGCGATGCCCGGGCGTGCGTGGGTCATGGTCCGCGCGAAGTTCCTCACGCCCGAGCACCTGATCCTCGCTATCCGCGAGGGTGATTTCTACGCATCGAGCGGCGTGACGCTCGAGCGCGTGACCTTCGACGAAGCGAGCGGTCGTCTATCGCTCCAGATCATGCCCGAGGACGGTGAGCGGTACGTGACGCGATTCGTTGGCACCCGAAAGGGGGCGAACATCGTCGGAACGCCGCGCAAGAACGCAGAAGGGAAGATCGTCGAGACCACGCTCGATTACACAACCGCGGAAGGCCCTCAGATCGGCGAGGTGTTCGCGGAGGTTGAAGGGCTGCAGCCGTCGTACACCCTCGGGGGTGACGAGTTGTACGTCCGTGCGATCGTGATCTCGACCGGGATCCCGACCTTCCCCACCAAGGAGAGCCAACAGAAGAAGGCCTGGACGCAGCCCGTTGGCTGGCGGCCGCACGTGAAGTAGGCGGGTTCAGTTCCAGAAGGCGGCGACGCTCAAGATCATGGCGATGGTGATGGCACACGCGGTCTTCGCGATCGTCGCGATGACCCGTCCGATTGCAGCACCTTGACCAGCGCGGGTCGACTCTTCCCACGTCTTCTTCTTGACCCCGCGTTCCACAAGGATCGTTCCGCCCGCCGCGCCGAGCACGCCGCCGGCGATCGTGCCGAGCGGGAAAAAGACCGGGGAAAGCAGGATGGCTCCCGCGATCGCGCCCACCATCGCGGCGATCGCGCCGGCACGAGAACTCCCGCCCTTCGCCGCACCCGCAGCGCCCGCGAAGAACTCAGCGATCTCGCCGAGGGCCGCGATCGCGAGCGCCGAACCAAAGGTCCAATACGGGGAGGAGATGAGTTCGGGCTTCCAGAAGAAGTAGATCACGAACACCAGGGCGATGTTGATCCACGTTCCGGGAAGCGTGATGGCGGTAAGGAGCATCCCGCCCATCGAGATCAAGACGATGAGCAGTGCCGCGACCCAGTCTGTCCATTCCGCGTAGTTCATGGGAGAGTGCGGCCAGCAGCCGCGAGCGTCCGCCTCTGGTTGGGAGTCTGTCGCACTCGATTTCAGGCGGTTGGTGATTCCCCTTCCGCCGGCTTCTCCTTCTCGACACGATCCGGGAACGCAACGGCCTCCATCTGGAGAACCCAGTCCTCAACAGGCTCGTAGCGCTTCAGGTCCAACTCAATCTCCTTGTTAGCGAGGGTCGGATGCGAGCCGTTGATCTTGAGGTGGACGTAGAGCTTGTCCCACTTGCGCTTGTCGATGTCGGCGAGATCTGCCGGGGACACCTTATGGCCCCCAGGCAGTGTGAGCGTCTTCGTAGCCGGGTTCCACTCGTACTCCTTCGACTTCGCGGCAACGAACGTGATCAGCACCCAGAGACCGCCCGGACCGCACAACGCCAGCATGATCCACTGGCTCGGGATGTCCCACGTCGTGAGTGGATTCGCAGGCTTCTTGCTCGTCTTCCCGTCGCCTGTTTCCCACTCGGCCTTCAGCTCTTTCAGCCGTGAAACCGGGTCACCTACGCTCGCACCCTTGCGAAAGTCCGTCCGCGGGAAGGACGTGTTCTCCGGTGACATCTTCCCGATGTGGTTGAGCTGGGTGAGCCATTCGTGAAGGATCTGGTCCGGCCCGACGAGGTCGGCCTTGGCCTCGAGCCTGGTCAGCGTCGCCGCAGGCTCGTTCACGTTCACGGTCGCGATCGACCCCGGATTCGCAAGCTCCAGCGCGTTGAGGTACCGGTACTCGTTGAATGCCGCGGCATCCGCGCCTCGCGCAGGATACTTCCACATCGCGTCGTAGATACACAAGGCGGCGAAAGCCTCGAGTCCGACGATGTAGAGGATCATCTGGAAGACCCAGCGCTTTCCAAGAACGCTCTTGACGGGCGCTGCGGGTTGTTCTGGTGTCGGCGTCGACTCGGACATGGGCTACCTCGCGAAAGCGTGGGGAAAACGGGGTCTACCGGACAAGTCCCTATCGGAATGGCACCCCAAGCCTACTCATCGACCCGGCTCAGGGCCAAACTCCACCATCGTTCGGCAAGATCCTTGCCGTTGGGCTTGTCGAGAAGGGGCCCGAAGCCCCCCTCGTCAGCACGACGGCAGGGAATGCGCGGGTACTGCCGATTCTCGGCCAGGGCTCTGGTCAGCCACGCGGAGTGCATCCTGCGTGCCCGCTCGCCCGCCTCCTCGAAATACGACTGCCAGAACGCCCATTTCATGGCGGGAGTGTAAGCGGCCACGGGTAGCTGAGCCGATGGGGATTCAACTGCATCCGGTGCGGTATGCAGTCGGTAAAACCCTCGGTGAACCCATGAACCCGACCAAGCCCCAGTTCGTGATCTTCCTGGCCCACGGACCGTACCTCGATGCCGAGCTCGGGGTCATTCGGCGCGAGGTCCGGGAGTGGAACGAGGCGGGACGGGGCGTTGCCGTCCGGCTTGTGCCGACCGCGGGCGGTGAACCGGGAGAAGAGAGCGACCCCGGCCAGGCGGACGCGTTCGCGCTTCTCCTCGCCGACCGCTGGCGATCAAGCTTCGCCTCCACCGACACCTCGCGCGACCCCGAGGCCGAGTACGAACGGGCAAGGTCGGCTCTCGAAGCAGCGCTCGCAGGCGATCGCACGATCCGCCTCACGCACGTCGCCGTCTTCCTGCGCGACAGCGCGTCGCAGACCGTCTCCACGCTCCAAGAGAAGCAGGTCGCCGCGTTCCGTCGGGCCGTGCAGCAGGACACCCGCCTTCTCGGCCGCGAGTTCCTCACGCTTGAAGCCCTCGCCAGCTCGTTCCGCATGTGGCTCGACTCCATCACCGGCGAACGTCCGATCGTCGCCGAGGAAGCCAGCGGCGAGGACCCGCTCAAGGAAGCACTCCGACTTGCCAACGCCGGAATGCTCGCGCGGGCCGAAGCCGCCTTCATGCTCGCCGTCGCACGCCCCGATCACCTCCGCGCCTTCATCGAGTACGGCAAGTACC
>JBIKMF010000017.1:0-22336 GCA_044359425.1 Phycisphaerales bacterium | reverse complement strand
GCCGTGGTCGAACGGGGTGAAGGACCCGGGTATGTGTACTACGTCGGGGCAGTGAGTCCTCATCCGCCGAACAAGCCGCACATACGCACCCCTCGGCTCAAGATCCGGCTCTTGAGCGAGGGCATCGTGGTTGCGGTGCCGCCGTCCTCCGGCTCCGCGTGCAACGAGTTTCTCTGCTACCTGGGCGACGAGGGGAGCGGGATGGACGTGGAGATCGATGCCGCGGCGTCTTCGACGGGCGTGATGCAGACCCAGAAGGCGACGTCGCTGCGGTACTACGTGCGGGTGCTGACGAACTCGGCGGGGAAGCTGTACTTCGCGAACAGCACGGCGATGCCGATCCCGACGAGCACGAGCGACCCGATCAAGCAGTACTACGACCAGGTGACGGGCTATGCGCAGTCAGCGGGGATCGACGTTTGATGCGTTGGTGTCGATGAAGACATCGACGGCCTGCCCGGGATAGAGCGGGAGGTCGGGCGCGGCGACGATCTCGAGCACGACTTCGATGACGCGGGTATCGACGCGCTCGGTATTCGCGCCGGAGAGGTCGCGCTTGCCCTGCGCGTAGGGTTCGACGCGCAGCAGGCGGAGTGGGAACTCGCGGATGACGGAGCCGCGCGTGCGCCCCATGGCCGCGAGGTTGGTGGGCTGCGCGCCCAGGAGGAGGATGTCCTCCTCGTCGATCTGTGCGCGGACCGCGAGGGAGGCGAGGTCGCCGATGATGAGCAGGGGCGCGGCGGGCGCGTTGGTGGCGAACTCACCGGACTCGATGGTGCGACGCAGGACCACACCGTCGCGCGGGGAGCGGACGGTGAGGCGTTCGATCAGTGTTTCGAGGGAGCGAACCTCGGCGCGGCGTTGTTCGAGGGTGGCCTGCGCGAGCGCGAGGTCGGGCTGCCACCCGCCTGCTTTGAGCCGCGCGAGGTCGGCCTTAGCCTTGGCGAGCGAGGCCCGGGAAGCTTCCATCAGGGCGCGGCGGCCGGCGACGTCGCGTTCGGTGGCGGCGCCGCGCGCGAAGGCCTCTTCGTTGATGCGGAGCTGGATCTCGCGTTCGGTGAGTTCGGCGGCGGCGGAGGCGACGAGCGCGTCGAGCGCGGGGATGTCCTCCGCGCGGGGGAGTGCGTGCCAGCGGGCGATCTCGGCCTCGGCGATGGGCACGGCGGCGCGGGCGAGTTCGAGTTCGGCGGCGAGTTTGCGGGAGTCGAGCGTCATGAGGGGGTCGCCCTTGCGGACACTCTGGCCGACCTCGACGAGGACGTTTGTCACGAGGCCGGACTCGGGCGTGCTGACGGCGACGGTGCGTGAAGAGGGCTCGACGATCCCGAGAGACGCGATGCCTCGGGCGTACGGGTTGATGCTCGGCTGGCGTGCGAGGGGGACATCCGGGGGTTGCACGCGGCTGGCGGCGACGGCGACGGCACCGATGGCGAGGCCGCAGACGCTCAGGACGATGGTGATCCACTTGGTCATGGGTTGGGCTCAGGAGGAGAAGACGACGCCGGGTTGGACGGTGAGGACGCGCCGGATGCTCAGCAGGCTGCCGAGGAGGATGGTGAGCAGTGTTGCGCCGAAGCTGCCGATCATGAGCTGCCACGGGTAGTGGGCGGCGAGCTCGCTCTGGATCTTGGACGCGGCGATGGTGAACGCTCCCGCGAGCCCCACACCGATGCCGTAGCCGACGACGCCGACGCACAGGGCCTGGGTGCACACAAGGGCGATGAGTGTTGAAGAGCGTGCACCCATGGCCTTGAGGACGGCGAAGTGGCGGATGTTCTCGACGGTGAACTGGTAGAAGACCGAGGCCGAGAGCAGCAGGCCGACGACGAAGCCCAGAGCGATGGTGATGCCGAAGTTCACGCCGATGCCGGTGGCGACGATGACGAAGGACTTGCTGCGGGCGCGGAACTCGTCGTGCCGGAGGGCGATGACGTCACCGAGGGCGTTGATCTCCGCCTGAACGTTTGCGATGTCGGCATCGTCGCGGACCTTCACGAGGACGTAGCTGATCCGCTCGCGGCCGGTGGGGGTGAACGCGACGGCGTTCTCGAACGTCGAGTAGATGATCGCGTTGGACTCGAAGCCCAGGCGGGCCTTGCAGAACCCGACGATCACCGCACGGCGGTCGTTGATCTTCAGCACGTCCCCCATGTTGACGCCGCCGAGCTTGGCGCGGGACGTCTGCTCGACGATGATCGCGTCTGGAAGTCGGAGGTCCTCGATGCGGCCCTCGATCATCTCCGGCGGCCGGCCGACGAGCGTGGAGCGGGGGATCCCGATGATCTGGCAGCGTTTGAACGTGTTGTCCTTGAGCTCGCAGATCGCCCAGTTGTTGAAGAGGGGTTCGGCCCATCGCACCCCCGCGACGCTGCGGACGCGGTCGAGCTTGCGGTCCGGGAGCGCGCGGTACTCGGCGACCCACTGCGTAGACGGATCGGTGACCCAGAGGTCGGGCTGGTGGATGTTCTGCAGGATGCCGGTGGCCTGGTTCAGCAGCCCGAGAAAGATCGCGCCCTGTTGGTTGATGAGAAGCGTGGCGAATGCGAGGCTCAGCACGAGTGTGATGTACTTCGTGCGGTCGCCGAACAGCATCTGCAGACCGAGTCTCAGCATTCGTGTTTACTTGTCGTCGTCGTCATCGAAGTAGTCGGCGGCATCGTCGCTGAACAAATCGATGTCGACGGGCGTGGAGTGCTCGTCGTCCAGGAGTTCCTCGCCGGGCTCGGTCTTGGGGCCGTGCTTGGGGGCGTTGGCCCTGCCGCGGGCGATGCTGCGCGGACCGCGGTCGGAGAGTGCGCCCTCGGGGACGTGGAGGTCGTCCTCGCGCTGGCGGCGGGCGCGGATGACGATGCGGATGGGGACTTCGGTGAAGGGGAGTTCCTCGCGGAAGCGGTTCATGAGGAAGCGGAGGTAGTTGGGGGTGAAGAGGATGGGCTTGTTGACCACGAGGGTGATGGTGGGCGGCGAGATGCCGGTCTGGGCGACGTAGTAGACCTTGGCCTGCGTGCCGACCTGGTCGGTGGGGCCACGGGTCTCGATGATCTTGCGGATCATGCGGTTGAGCTTGCCGGTGGTGACGCGGGAGGTCGCCTGTTCCTTGAGCTCGAAGGCGAGCTGGATGGTTTCCTTGAGGTTGCGGCCGGACTGGCCTTCGACGAAAGCGATCGGCGCGAAGGAGAGGCCCTTGAGCTCGGCGCGGATGTACTCCTCGAAGCGGCCGGGCGTGACGGGGCGGCCGCGGTCGTCGGCGCGACCCTCGACGGCGTCCCACTTGTTCACGACGATGACGACGGGCTTGAAGGAGCGGGCGGCGAGCTGCGCGAGGTGCTCGTCCACCTGGCTGATCTTCTCGGAGGCATCGAGCAGAAGGAAGATGACGTCGGCGCGGTCGATGGAGCGCTGCACGCGGTCGAACGCGAAGTGCTCGATCATGTTCTGGAACGAACGCTTGCGGCGGAGACCGGCGGTGTCGATCGCGACGAGCGACTTGCCGTCGAACTCGAAGCGGACGTCCACGGCGTCGCGGGTGGTGCCGGCGATCTCGCTCACGATCATGCGGGGTTCGCCCGCGAGCGTGTTCACCAGCGTGCTCTTGCCCGCGTTGCGCTTCCCGACGATCGCGAGCATCATGTCGGCGACGGGTTCGGGCTCGGTCTCCGAAACGTCCGGCAGCATCCCGTAGATACGCTCCATGAACTCGCGGCGGAAGTAGTTGGTCTTCGCGGAACAGGCCATCGGCTCACCGAAGCCCAGGTTGCTCAGCTCGGAGATGTGCGCCTCCCAGCGCGGGCCGTCGGTCTTGGTGCCGACGATGATCACCGGGGCCGCGGTCTTGCCTGCTTCGGCCTTGCCCTCGCCCTTGCGCTTCTTGCCGCCGGGGCCGAGCTTGCGCTCGCGGAGCATGCGTGCGATCTCGCGGTCGATCGGCGTGACGCCCTGCTGAACGTCCACAGCGAAGAGGATGATGTCGGCATCCGAGACGGCGCGCGAGATCTGCGACTCGATGTCGTCCGTGAGTGTCGCGAGGTCCGCACCGACTTCGTCGAAGCGACCGCCCTCGGCCACGTACACACCGAAGCCGCCGGTGTCGATGAACTCGACCGTCTTGGGCTTCTGGGTGCGGATGGGGGGCTGGATCTCGACGATGGCCGTCACGCGGTCGCGTGTCACGCCGGGAGTGGGGTCGACGATCGAGACCTTCTCCCCGGCGATCATGTTCATCAACGAGCTTTTGCCGGCATTAGGCCGGCCGACAATGGCGACGCGGGGAAGGGGCATGATGGACTATCGTAGGAGACCGCTTTCCCTGCCACTGTCCAACTCTTCACCGAACAAACATTGTGATCCCCAGATTTCCTGTCATCATCGGACCCACCGCGGGCGGAAAGACCTCTCTGGCGGTCGAAGTCGCCCTCTCCCTCCGGGATCGGGGGATGCCCGCCGAGGTCGTGACCGCCGATGCGTACCAGATCTACCGGGGCATGGAGATCGGAACCGCCAAACCCACCCCGGAGGAGCGACGAGGCGTCCCCCATCACCTCGTCGACCTCGCCGACCCCGGAGACCGCTTCACCCTCGCGGACTGGCTCCACGCGGCCGAGGACGCCATCGCACGCCTTCAGTCCCGCGGCGTCGTCCCGATCGTGGTCGGCGGCACGCACCTGTACATCAAGGCCCTCCTGGAGGGCATGTTCGAGGGTCCCGGCGGCGACGACGCGATCCGCGACCAACTCGGAGCCATGGATCCCCGATCGCTCCGCGCGGAGCTGGAGCGCGTTGACCCCGTTGCCGCGGCACGCTTGCATCCCAACGACCTTCGTCGCACGATCCGGGCGATCGAGGTCTACCGGCTGACGGGCAAGGCCATCAGCGATCACCAGCAGCAGTGGGACCGGGCCGAGCGGGTGAGGACCGATTGCACCGTGATCGGACTCGACTGGCCAGCGGAGGCGCTGAACCCGCGGATCAACGCGCGGGTGCGGGACATGATGGCCCGGGGGCTGCTCGAGGAGACGCGCGGGCTCTTCGCGCGGGGTGCGCTGAAGGAGTTCACGCCGCCCGCGGTCAACCAGGCCCGCGAGGCGCTGGGGTACCGCCAACTGCTGGACCACCTGGAGGGCCGGTGCTCGCTCGATGATGCGGTCGAGCGGATCAAGATCGAGACTCGGCGGTTCGGGAAGGCGCAGCGGACGTGGATTCGGCGGCTGCGGACGACCCCGGGGGCGATGTGGATCGACCCGACGGCCGAGCCCGCGAGCGAATGGTGTGCGCGGGTCATGCGGCATCTTCTGGGCTGATTCCCCGTACAGTCTTGCGATGTCGTCGTTTCGGCTGCCATCACGGGTGTCGCTGCGGGGTCTGTGGCGGCCGTTGCCGTGCGCGACGGCCCGCGAGCGGCGGCTGCGGACCACGATCCGGCTGGGGACGCTCGCCATCGTGCTGGTCGCGGGGGTGATGGTGCTCCTGCTGAAGGTGCTGCCCGGGCCGTATGCGAAGTACGCCGTCGGGCTCACCCCGCTGATCTGGCTCGGCGCGATGGCGGTCGCCGCGTGCGCCGTGAAACTGAGCGAGGCCCACATGGACGGCAAGAAGCTCGGCGCGGCGGCGGGGTGGAAGATCTGTCCGAACTGCGAGTACGACATGTCCGCGCAGGGAGAGAGCGGCAAGTGCCCGGAGTGCGGGGATCCGTACGAGGCGGAGGAGCTGCGGCGGATCTGGGCGGAGGTGTACGAGCGGCACGAGGAGAAGCCGGGTCAGTAGTCCTTCGCGCGGTTATTTCCGTAGAATGACCGTTCGAAGTGGGATCGAAATCCAAATATATACCAAACCTTGCTTGACTCGCGGCTTAAGGGTCGCTTTCCTAGCCGACCCGGTGGGAAAACGCATCCTTGTGATACCGTCGGGCCGAGGTTGATCGCTCATGGCCAAGAAACCGGCAAAGTCGAAGAAGGCCGAGACCACGGAAGAGGGAGCGGAGCCCGCGAAGGCGGCCCGTGGGGGTGGCCGCGCGGGCAAGGGGGCGGGTCGTCGTCAGGCGACGACGGCGTACACCCCGGGCGCGGCGAAGGACCGGCACCTGGTGATCGTCGAGTCGCCGAGCAAGGCGAAGACGATCAACAAGTACCTGGGCCGGGAGTACCTCGTGCTCGCGAGCGTGGGTCACGTGCGGGATCTGCCGAGCAAGAACCCCAAGGGCATCAAGAACCCGGTGCCGGGTGTGGACCTTGAGCACGACTTCAAGCCGACGTACGAGATTTCCGACGGCAAGGACCGGGTGATCTCCGACCTGAAGCGAGCGGCGAAGGAAACCAAGGCGAGCGGACACGAGATCTGGTTCGCAACGGACTTGGATCGCGAGGGCGAGGCGATTGCCTGGCACCTTGCGCAAGAGTTGAGCATCCCGAGCGCGCAGGCGAAGCGGGTGGTGTTCCCGGCGATCACGAAGGCGGAGATCGAGCGGGCGTTCAAGTCCCCGCACCCGATCAACGAAGACCGGGTGAACGCGCAGCAGGCGCGGCGCATCCTCGACCGCATCGTGGGGTACCAGGTTTCGCCGCTGCTGTGGAAGAAGGTCGCCCGAGGGCTCTCCGCGGGTCGCGTGCAGTCGGTCGCCGTGCGGGTGGTGGTTGAACGCGAGCGTGAGATCCGCGCCTTCCTGCCCGACGAATACTGGGCGGTGGACGGGGTGTTCACGGCCGACGTCGCGAAGGCGGCGGGGATCGCGGCATCGCTCGCGAAGCTCGAAGCAACGAAGGACGAGAAGGGTAACGGGCCGACGGTGCGTGCGGTGAGCGCGTTCCTGGCGGACGAGGGCGCGTTCCGCGCGGAGTTGGTGGAGTTCGGCGGCGCGAAGTTCGACGTGTCCTGCACGTCGGCGAAGCCGGCGGATCTCTCGGCCCGCATGGCGGAGATCGCCACGGCCGCGGGGCTCGTGGACCTGAAGGCGACGCTGAAGGAAGACCCGGAGGCGAAGGGCCCCGCGAAGAACGTGCGGACCCTGAGCGGGCGGGTGAGCCCGGAGGCAAAGTACCGGATCACGGGGATCGAGACGCGCCGGACGACGACGCGGCCGTCGCCGCCCTTCATCACGAGCACGCTGCAGCAGGCGGCGAGCACGCGACTGGGGTTCGGTGCGCAGCGGACGATGCGCGCGGCCCAGCAGTTGTACGAAGGTATCGACATCCCCGGCGAAGGCCCGGTGGGGTTGATCACGTACATGCGTACCGACTCGACGCACCTCTCGGGCGAAGCGGTCGCGGCGGTGCGGGACTACATCCAGCGGACCTTTGGGCCGCGGTACGTGCCGGACAGGCCCAACGCGTACACCTCGTCGAACAAGGATGCGCAGGAGGCCCACGAGGCGATCCGGCCGTCGTCTTTGGACTATCCGCCGTCGAAGGTTCGGCGTGCGTTGTCGGACGATCAGTTCAAGCTGTACACGCTGATCTGGGAGCGGTTCCTCGCGTGCCAGATGACGCCGGCGGAGTGGGACGCGACGGCCGTGACGATCAAGGGCGGCGTCTCGCAGGAGACGGCGAAGGTCTGCACGTTCCGCGCGACGGGGCGTGTGCTGGTGTTCGAGGGGCACTACAAGGCGACGGGCGTGCCGCGGTCGGGCGATGAGCAGACACTGCCGGCGCTCAAGGACCAGCAGGCGGTGGCGCCGGTGGTGCTGCGGCCGGAGCAGAAGTTCACGTCGCCTCCCGCGCGGTACTCGGAAGCCTCGTTGATCAAGGTGCTGGAGTCGGAGGGGATCGGCCGCCCGTCGACGTACGCGTCGATCATCTCGGTGATCCAGGAACGGAAGTACGTGGAGCAGCTTGAGCGGCGCTTCTACGCGACGGACCTGGGCGAGGTGGTGACGGACAAGCTCGTCGAAGCGTTCCCGGAGATTCTCGATGTCGGCTACACGCGCGACATGGAGAAGGAACTGGACCAGGTCGAGGACGAACACCTCGACTGGATCGAGATGCTCCGCAAGTTCTACGGGCCGTTCCGCAAGGCGCTGGAGCTGGCCGAGGCCAACCTGAAGCACGCGAAGGCGGAGGCGACGCCCGCGCCGTACACCTGTCCCAAGTGCGGCGGGAAGACGGTTTTCAAGTTCGGCAAGAACGGGCGGTTCCTGAGCTGCGCGACCTATCCGGCGTGCGACTACGCGAGCCCGGTGGATCGCGACGGAAAGCCCCGGCCCGCCGCGGAAACGGTGGACGTCGCGTGCATTAAGTGCGGTTCGGCGATGACGAAGCGCACGGGGCGGTTCGGCCCGTTCCTCGGTTGCTCGCGGTACAACGAGAAGGAGAACCCGTGCGACGGGTTGCTCAACCTCGACAAGAAGGGCAAGGTCACCGCGCCCTCGATGCCGCCGCTGTTGACCACTCTGCCGTGCCCGGCCTGCCAGGCGCCGCTGAACCTCCGCAGCGGGCTCAAGGGCCCGTGGCTGAGCTGTTCTCGGTTCCCCAAGTGCCGCGGTCGCGGCAAGTGGAACGACGTCGACCAGGCGACGCGCGATGCGCTGCAGGCGCAGCTCGCCGCGCACGAGAAGTCCAATCCTGTGAAGGGCGTCAAGACGATGTCGGGCCGGCTGCTGACGGACGCTCGCGGCAAGCCGCTGGCGACCGCCCCAGCGCCGGGCGCATCGATGGACGAAGCACTGGCACCCGAGGGCACGCTGGAGGCGGTGGCGGACGAGTTGGGGATTTGAGTGGATGCTGACCTACGGGAGACCACCTCGGCCCGGACGGCTGGGGCGCGTACCGTTCTTCGGTGATCAAGTACCTCGGCTCCAAACGGACGCTTGTGAGTTCCATCGTGCGTGAAGCGTGCGGGGCCGGGGGGAGCTCGTTTCTCGATCTGTTCTCGGGGACGTCGCGCGTGGGGTACGCGATGAAGGCCGCGGGGTGGCGGGTGATCGCCAACGACCACAACGCCTACGCGCACACGCTCGCGACGTGCTACGTGCAGGCCGACCGTGCCGAGGTCATCGGTGAGGTCGAACGGCTGGTCGCGGAGTTCAACGCGATGCCGGGGCGGGCCGGGTACTTCACGCAGACCTACTGCATTGACTCGCGGTACCTCAAGCCGGAGAACGGTGAACGCATCGACGCGATCCGCGATGCGATCGAGGCGAAACCGCTCTCACCGGAGGTGCGTGCGGTGATGCTGACCTCGCTGATGGAGGCCGCGGATCGCGTGGATTCGACGACCGGGCTGCAGATGGCGTACCTGAAGCAGTGGGCGCCGCGCGCGGAGAACCGGCTCGAGCTCCGCGTGCCCGAGGTGATCGAGCGGGGCGCGTGCGGGAAGTCTGTCGCGTTGATGATGGACGCCGAGGCCGCCGCGCGTGAGCACGAGGTCGACGTGGCGTACGTCGATCCGCCGTACAACCAGCATTCGTACCTGGGCAACTACCACGTCTGGGAGACGCTCGTGCGCTGGGACAACCCGGAGGTGTACGGGGTCGCGTGCAAGAGGACCGACTGCCGCGAAAGGCGGAGCGATTTCAACTCCCGCCTGCGGTGCGCGACGGCGCTGGAGGCGGTGCTGCGGAGCATCCGGGCGAAGACGATCATCGTCTCGTTCAGCGACGAGGGGTACGTGACGCGAGAGTCCCTCGAGGGGATGCTGCGGGTGGTGGGTGGTGAAGGCGCGAGCCTGCGCGTCATCGCCAACGACTATCCGCGATACGTCGGGGCGAGGATCGGGATCTACAACCCGCGCGGCGAGAAGGTCGGGGCGGTGGGCAAGCTCCGCAACACCGAGTACCTGTACGTGCTTCAGCGCTCGCCGAGCGCGAGCTTCGTGATGCCCAGCCTCGCGCAGAGCTCGTGAACCGCGACGACGCGGTCGTAGCTCACCTTGGGATCGGGGATGATCACGACGGTCACCTGCTCCGCGCCGACCTCGGTGACCGCCTGGATCACTCGGGTCTCGAAGTCCGTGATGCTCAGCTGCGCATCGGCCAGTGCGATCACCGCGCCGCCGTCGGGCGAAGGAAGGACGCCGACCTCGAACCGGCGCGTGTTCGCGGGATCCGCCGGCTTGCTCACGGTGTTCGGCTTCGCGATCGACGAGGCGAGGAACCACTCCGGCCCCAGCATCGCGGCACTGGCCATGAAGAAGATCAGGATCACCATGACGACATCGACCATCGGCGTCATGTTCGGGCCGTGGTGGCTCTCGTAGACGGACAGGGCGCTGCGTCGGCGGGAGAGCATGCTCAGTTGCTCCCTTCGCGGCGTGCTGCCAGCTTCACGCCGGGCAGGCCCGCGTCGCGGCACAGCGCGACGACGCGGCCCGCGTGCTCGTACGCGAGCGACTTGTCCGAGCGGATCGTGACCTCGGTAGACGCTCCCTTGGCCCGGAGCATCGCATCGAGGGCCGCCTCGCTGATCTCCACGCCTTCGACGACGAGCTTCGGGGGGCCATCGGTTGACGGCACGATGTTGACGATAAGGCCCGGGGATGACGTCTCGCCGATGCCGGTGCTGGAGGGCGGGAGTTCAACCTTCGCCGCGCGGTCGGTCGCGAGCTTGCCGACGATGAGGTAGAAGATGATGAGGCACATCACCACGTCGATCAACGGCGTGACGTTGATCTTGCCCTGCGGCGGGTGATGGACGGCCCTCATCCTCAACGCGACTTCTCCTGGTTCGACCCGGGGATGAGCTCGATGACTTCCGCGGCGACGATCGTTGCGCGGGTGCACAACCGATCGATCTTGCCGCGAAGCAGCGAGTACGCGAAGAGACAGGGGATGGCGAGGCAGAGGCCGAGCAGCGTGTGGAAGAGGGCCTTGGAGATGCCGAGCGAGAGATCGGCCGGACCGGCCTGGCCGCCCCGGTCGCCGAGGGAGGTGAAGGCAAGGATCATGCCCCACACGGTGCCGGCGAGACCGACGAGCGGGCCGAGGTTGCCGATGGTGCTGAGCATCTCGATGCGGCGGAACCAGCGGGCGGATTCCTCGGAGGCGGCGAGTTCGCCGGCGTCGCGGATCGCGGACTTCTCCATGCTCGCCCGCGAAGCCGCGGCCAGCACCACGCGTGCGAGGAAGCTCTCACCGTCGCGGACGGCCTCGGTCAGTGCTTCGATGCGGCCCGTCCGTGCGAGATCAACGCAACGACCCGCGAGACCCTTCGGCAGGAACTCGCTCTCCCTTACCTCGAAGAGCCCGATGAAGATCATCGCGATCCCGGCGACCGAGCCGCCGAGCAGGAGCACGGTAAAGGCGTCGAAGGAGTCCTTGAAGAGCGCCCACGCGCCGGTGTGGGGCGTCGGGGGCGCGGCGGATTCCTGAGCCCACGCGCTGGCCGCGGTGAGGAGGAGCATGAGCGCAAAGAGAACGATCATCGTGAAACGCTTCATCGGCCGAAGCGTAGCAGCGAGGGACGCCGGAAGCACCAGCCCGGGGCTGGGGTGGGCGTCCGAAAGGACTCCGTGTGAAGAAGGCCGTTCTGCTCGTGTCGTCTGTGCTCGCCCTCGCTGCTGTGTTGCCCGGGTGTGTGGTTGTGGTCCATCGGGACTACGACTCCGAGTACTCGACGGCGTCGTCGTCGCATCGCAAGCTGATCGGGGTGGAGATCGGGGAAGTCGGCCCCGCGCTTGCCGCGCAGACGGGCGTTGATGCGGGGCGGGCGTCGGTGGTGACGCGGGTGATGCCGGGTTCGCCAGCGGAGGTCGCGGGGATTCAGCGGTGGGACGTGATCACGGGGGTCGAGGGACAGCCCGACGGTTCGTACCCCTCGCTGCGTGCGGGCGTCAAAGCGAAGAACCACGGCGAGACCGTGGAGCTGACACTCAAGCGAGCGGGCACGGAGCTGCGTGTCGCGCCGGTCGTTGGCGCTCGCTGATCATCGTGGATTGAAGCTGCTGTCGTTGAGGATGCGGAGCGCATCGCGGGCGGTGAGTTGCTCGCCGCGACTCCCGCCGCGGGTCTCGCCGCTGAGCGGGATGGTGGCGCCGTCCATGCTCGTGCCTCGGAGGCTCATCGCGCCGGCCGTCGTGGTTGCGGGCGCGGTGGTCGCCACTGCGCGGGGGAGCGGCGCGGCTTGTTCGGTGAACAGCGGTCGAAGCAGTGCGACGGAGAGTGCGAGGACCCCCAGCGAGCCGACGAGCGTGGCCGCGATGGTCACACGGCGGCGGCGGCGGATGCGGCGAACGCCGCCGATGAACGCGGGAGGCGGCGCGATGGGCGTGGGGCGTTCGAGTTGATCGAGAACACGTTGCATGCGATCAGCCACGGAGCACCTCCGAGGGTGAAACGAACTCGCAAAGGGTACGCATCGCGGCGTCGTACCGTGCGGCGGCGGTGGATGTCGCGACGCCGAGGGTGAGTGCGATCTGGGGGAAGGAAAGGCCGAGCGTGTGACGGAGCACGAGCACTTCGCGCTCTCGCCGGCCCAGGCGGTCGAGATCGGCGAGGGCGTGGTGTTCGTGGGGTTGCGTAGGGGAAGGAGCACGCCGCTCCGCTCGCTCGCGGCGGTGTTCGGCGCGCAGGGCGTTGGCGGCGCGACGACGGGCGGCGATCGTCAGCCAGGCGGCGGGGTCGCGGATCGCGGCGACGGCCGGAGCGGGAAGCGCCAGCACCTCGACGAAGACTTGCTGGACGACGTCTTCGGCGAGGTGCTGGCGGTGTGTGATCGAGCGAACGTAGGCGATGAGCGAGGGTCCGTGGAGGTTCCAGATCGCGAGTGCCGCGGCCTCGTCGCCGCGCCGGCAGCGTTCGAGGAGTTGACGCGAGGTGTTGGCGTCGGGCGCGGGCATGGGTGGGGCTCACTTGGCGAGCGAGGCGTTCTTGAGGGCCTGCGAGGTTTCGCCGAGCTTGGCGATGGCTTTGTCGTAGGAGGACCGCATCTTGGGGAAGGCGGGGGTGAACTTGATCGCGAGCACGCCGTGCTTCCCGGCGGAGATTTCTTCCATCAGGGCGACGAGCGCGGCGTTGGGTTCGGGGAGCTTCCAGGCGCGTTCGATGGCGTCGTAGACGGTGTTGAGGGCGCGGACATCGGCGAGGAGCTGCTCGTCCGACATATCCGTGAGCTGCTTGATATCGCCCTGGTCGCCGAAGTCGCCAAGGGTTGCGAGGTTGGCGCGAAGGGTCGCGGCGGACGGCTTGTCCTTGCCGACGAGCGCGAGGGCGAACGCGCGCTCCGACATGAAGACTTCCGACATGGTGAACAGATCGTCGGTCGAAGTAGAGGCGACGTCGGCGAGGAGCTGGTCGCGCTGCGCGGCGGTGAGCTTGCCGGATTTCGAGAGCGACGCGATCTCGGAGCAGGCCATGGAGTCCACGGCGAACGCGACCAGCTTGCTGATGGTGATGGGCTCCGCCGCGGTGTGGCGGGCGATGCGGCGGATCGCGAGGAGGTCCTCGACGGCCCGAGAGGTATCGCCGTTCATGGCGGCGCGGCGGGCGTCGAAGCGCAGGATGCGAGCGGCGGACCGCAGCTTGCCCAGGTGGGGGAGAAGGGTGCCGACGCCGTCCTCCCAGCGGCACTCGAAGTTGCAGCGGCTGATGCGGGTGGCGATCAGGAGTTCGGTGCGAAGCGAGTCGACGTCGAGCTTCGCGGCCTCGGTGAACTCGGCGGGCATGCTCGCGGGCGCGTAGTTGTCGCCGATCTTCTCCCAGTCGAGGTCGGCGGTGGCCTTTGCGAGTTCCGGGGTGATGGAGTTGAAGGCGACCCAGTACGGGATGGCGGCGTTGCGGGCTTCGGGCGCGACGTAGACCGGGTGCTTCTCGAGCTGGCCGAATGCCGCGGGGGTGAGCAGGGCGAGCGAGGAGAGCAGGCAGGCGGTGAGGCGACGGTTCACGGTGAGCTCCTTGTGTGCGGGGTGAGAGGTCGTTCGTGAAGAAGTCACCGGCGGGGTGGCGGGCTTCCGGTCTAAAAACAAAAACCGGGCGGATTTTCCGCCCGGTGGGGAGAAGGCTGTGGATCAAGCCGGGGTCGGGAGGGCGTCTGGGGGGAGGTCGCTCTCGGGCTTGGTGGGTGAAGCGGGGGGGTTGGTTTCGGAGCGTTTGCGTTCCTCGGCCCGGAGCATCTCGGCGACGGTGGGGCGGGTGAGGACGTTGCCCTTCATGAGCTGATCGACGTCGTCGAGGCTGAGGGTCTCGTGCTTGAGGAGGGCTTCGGCGACGGAGGCGACCTTGTCCCAGTTGGCTTCGAGCAGACGGCGGGCGTCTTCGTAGGCCTCGGAGACGAGGCGCTTGATTTCCTCGTCGATGATGCGAGCGGTGACGTCGGAGTATTCCTTCTCACCGACGAAGGACTCGCGGCTGTCTTCGCCGGAGTACCGGACAAAGCCGAGGCGTTCGCTCATGCCCCAGTCGAGGACCATGGCGCGTGCGAAGCGGGTGACCTGGGTGATGTCCATGGAGGCGCCGGAGGAGATATCGCCGACGGCGCGTTCTTCGGCGAGGCGACCGCCGCAGAGGACCCGCATCGTGGCGGCGAGGTAGCGGAGGCTGTAGCCGAGGCGGTCCTTTTCCGGGAGGGAGAAGGTGGCGCCCAAGGCCATGCCGCGGGGGATGATGGTGACCTTGTGAAGGGGGTCGGCGTCCTTGAGGAGGTACTGGAGGACGGCGTGACCGGCTTCGTGGTAGGCGGTGGCGCGGTTTTCGTCCTTGTCGATTCGGCGGCTCTTGCGGGCGCGGCCGAAGCGGATTTTGTCGCGGGCTTCTTCGAGGTCGGTCTGCTCGACCGACTCCTTGTTCTGCATGGTTGCGCCGATAGCGGCTTCGTTGATGATGGCGGCGAGGTCGGCACCGGAGAACATGGGGGTGCCGCGGGCGAGGCGTTCGAGGTCCACGGTGCCGTCGAGTTTGACCTTCTTGGAGTGAACGCGGAGGATCTCGAGGCGGCCCTTGACGTCCGGGAGGGGGACGACGACCTGGCGGTCGAAGCGACCCGGGCGGATGAGGGCGGGGTCGAGGACGTCGGAGCGGTTGGTGGCGGCGATGACGATGACGCCGTCGGCGGGGGAGAAGCCGTCCATTTCGACGAGGATGGCGTTGAGGGTCTGCTCGCGCTCGTCGTGACCGCCGTGGGAGAACCCGCCGCCGCGGCGACGGCCGACGGCGTCGATTTCATCGAGGAAGACGATGCAGGGCGAGGAGTCCTTGGCCTGCTTGAAGAGGTCGCGCACGCGGCTGGCGCCGACGCCGACGAACATTTCGACGAAGTCGGAGCCGGAGATCGAGAAGAAGGGGACGTCGGCCTCACCGGCGATGGCTTTGGCGAGGAGGGTCTTTCCGCAGCCGGGTTCGCCGACGAGGAGGACGCCTCGGGGGATGCGGCCGCCGAGCTTGGTGAACTTCTTGGGGTTCTTGAGGAACTCGATGATTTCGGTGACTTCTTCCTTGGCCTCGTCGATGCCGGCGACATCGGAGAAGGTGACGTTGGTCATTTCCTTCGTGAGGGTGCGGTGGCGGCTCTTGCCGAAGTTGCCGAGCATGCCGCCGCCGCCGCCCGCGCTGCGGAGGCCCCTGCTGATGATCATCCAGAGGACAACGAAGACGAGGATGAGGGGGAGCCACCACATGAGCAGCGGGGTCCACGCGGGGGCGGACTTGGACTGGTAGCGGCCGTCGGTGAGTTCCTGGATGCGGGCGACGGTTTGCTCGCGAGTGGCGGTGTTGAAGGGGACGGTGACGTAGCGGGGGGTGCGGTTGGCGGGGTCGGGGAGCTTCTCGGCGTAGACCCCGTCGTCGCGGATGACGATGCTGTCGAGCTTGAGCTGCTTGGCCTCGTAGTCGCGTTCGAACTGGTTGAGGCTGACCTTCTCACCCGGGAGGGTGGAGTTGAACATCATGAAGAGCATGACGCACAGGAGGGCAACGGTGACGATGCCGAAGAGCCCGCGGCCGGGGGAGAGCATCCCGCCCGGGCCACCGGGGCCACCCTGAGGACCGCCGGGGGGGCGGTTGCCATCGGGCTCGGGGCGGTCGCGACCGCCGGAGGAGGAGAGAGCCACACCAGCCCACGGGTCACGGGCGGCGGCGGTTGGTTGGGTTGGTACGTCCGGTGTGTTCATGTGAGTGTTCAACGCTGTATTTTCGGCCCCTCCCGCGGATGGATGCACTCCCACCCGGGGTTCGATTCCAGACGCCGGGAAAGGGATCCCGAAAGCGGCCGGCGCTCAGGGGAGTTATACGCCTTGGGACGGGTCGGGTGTCGCAGAACCTTTCAGAATCCGAACAAATCTTCTTACCAGTCGGCGCGGAGTTCCCCGGCGATTTCCTTGGCAAGGCGACTGGCGGCACCGATCTCACCAACTTCGATGGTCTCGGAGCTGGGGCGGGCGGCGACGAAGGTGTCGGCGGTGGAGAGGCCCTGGCGGCTGGCGAGGCGTTTGCCGTTGCGGCGGTCGGTCCATTCGAAGTCGACGGTGATCTGGACGGCGACTTCCTGGACGAGGCCGGTGCGGCGGTCGAGGGAGAGGCGGCGCATCTGGACGTCGCGGACGACGCCGACGAGGACGCTGTCGGCACCATCGGTGGAGGTCACGCGGAGGGGGGTGGAGCGTTGGAGCTCCTTGATGAGTGCTTCGGTGACTTCGGCCTCGACACCGGTGTGCATGGTGGAGTTGGCGAACATGGGGACGGCGACGGTGCGGACGCCGGCGGGGTAGGTGCTGGCGAAGGAGTAGCCTGCCGCGGGGTTGGCGGAGCACCCTGGGAGGAGGGAGGCGAGGGGGAGGAGGGTGAGGAGGAGCAGGAGTGGGGTGGTCCTCACGGTGCGGTCTCCGCGGGTGCGGGGGAGGGCTGAGGGTCGGCAGGGTCTGCGGGGGCGGCGGGAGCCGGGGGCATCCAGCCACGGGCGGTGAGTTCGTCGAAGGCGGTTTCGGCGGCCTTGGTGGAGGGGAACCGGCGGACGAGGCGTTGCATGGTGAAGCGTGCGGAGGTGGGGTCGCCGCGCTTGATGTACCAGTTGGAGACTTCGAGCATCTGTTCGGCGGCGGCTTCGTCGAGGCGGATTTTGAGTTCTTCGCCGAGGCCGAGCTGCTCGGCGGTTTCGGCGCCGTTGGCGGCGAACTGGTCGATTTGGAGGCGGGCCTCGATGAGCGGGGTGGCGTCGTAGCGGGGGCCCTTGAAGCGTGCGACGTTGGAGAAGATGCGGCGCTGCATGGCGAAGAGGCGGTGGCGGCTGGTGGGGAAGAGGGTGAGGAAGACGTCGTAGGTTTCGGCGGCCATGCGGAGTTCGCGCCGTTTGTAGTAGTGGTTTCCGAGTTCCAGCAGGGCGCGTTCGGCGAGCTTGCTGCCTGGGAGGCGCTCGTTGATGCGCATGACGATTTCTTCGGCGATGGGGCGGCCGCTGTCGATGCGGAAGAGGCCGAGGCTGCGGCGGCGGAGGCCGTTGAAGTAGAGGACGGCGACATCGAGTTCGCGTTCGAGGGCGATGGCGAACATCTCGGAGCTGGGGAAGCGGTTGACGACGCGCTCGTAGTCGTAGAGGGCGTCGAACTCATCGCCCTGGCCGACCTTGGCGTCGCCTCGGAGGATGTAGGCCTCGGGGACGTAGGGGCTTCCGGAGCCGCTGTTGGCGTTGAGCCAGGGGTGGATGAGGGCGCGGGCCTCGTCGAAGTTGCCGGCGGCGAGGAGCTCGCGGGTGCGGGTCATCACCTGGCGGTCGGCGTCGTGCTCGTCAGCGGGGACGGGAGTCCATCGCCCGGAGGAGTCCATGCGGTACTCGGTGCCTTGACCGTGGGCGATCCCGGCGAGGGAGGCGAGGGCGATCGCGAGTGCACCGAGGCGATGGGCGTGGTGGGCTGTCATGTGGGAGAGGATATCGACCCCGGGGGTCCGAAGAAAGCGACGAACCCCGGGCGGTGCGCCCGGGGTTGTCACGTTTCGACGTCAGGGTTCAGCGCCGGCGGCGGAAAGCCAAGGCGGTACCCGCGAGCAGGCCAATGGCGCTCGGAGCGGGGATCGTGACGTCGATCTCGTACCTGAGGAGGACGTAGTTCGTGCCGTCTCCAGCGGTGACGAGGGGGACACCGGGGTCCCGTCCGGGCATGAAGTTGGGCGGCAGGCTCGGCGAGAAGATTTGGGATGAGAAGAAGGAGCGGCCGCCGTTTCGGCTGTAGAAGGCGGTTGCGGAGCGGAGAACAACGGCGGTAACGCTTGGCTCGTAGTCCACGGGGTCGGTGAGGCCGAAGCGCCAGTTCCAGGTTGCGATTCCGGAGCCGTCGACCGAGGCTCCCGCGGGGATGAGGCCTGCGTCGTTGCTTGATCGGATCGCGAGGTTCACAAAGGTGCGGCCGGAGTTGACGACTTCGTCCCACTGGGCGAGCACGTCTGCGGTGCCGAAGCGGTGAGCACCGAGGGTGACAAAGGTCGGGCCGCGGAGCACGGCGGTGTCGCCACCGAGGTTGACGGAGTGATTGAGCCCGTTCAGGGTGGTGACATTGAGGCTCACCGAGGCGAGGTCGGAGGCGCGTACGCCTCGTTGGCCCGGTGTGCGGTCGTCGTATCCCCCGGAGATGTCACCGGTTCGGGGGTCAACGAGTTCATTGTCGGCGGCAGTAGAAAGGGAGACCTTATTGGTAATCCCAGCAACTGCGTGTGCGGATGCGGTTGCGAGCGTGGCTACGACGACCATCCTGACCGTGATACCCAAGTCCATAACGACAGACCTCCGGCCCATGAGAGAGCAGAACGAATAAAGGCCACCGCTTCCCGGCGTACAGGGCCGGTGCGTGTGGCTTGTCTCTCAAGAATCGGAAACCCCTCTTCTACCGGGAAGATACATCACCCGCCGGGGAATGCCACCCGACACGCGAGAAATTTGCGTGCCGGGCGGCGGTGGCTCACTTCGGCTTGATCGCCCTGTAGTCGGCGATCACCTGGGTTTCCTTGTCTTTCGGCAGAACATGCGCACCCACTCGCTGGCGGAGTTCGTCGGAGAGCGAGCGGTACCACTCGAGGGTGGCTTTGGCGGTGTCGGAGACCGGGCGGAACTTCAGGCCGTTGGCGACGGCCTTCTGGATGTTGCGCTTGTGGAAACCCGCGTACTCGGCGACCGGGGGAATCCAGATGGGGAGTCCGATGCCCTGGGTCTGCAGGTAGTCGGCGGGGACCCAGGTGAAGGTGGCGTCGCCGCCGACTCCGGCCTTGCATCCTTCCACCATCGCCTTCATCTGGAGCTCGTCGGCGGGGCCGGTGGCGTTGAAGACGCCGGTGATCTTGTTCTCGAGGAGGTGGATGGTCCACTCCGCGAGGTCGCGGACATCGATGATCTGGACCGGGTCTTCGGGCGCGCCGGGGACGAGGACTTCGCCGCCCTCGGAGACGCGACGGGGCCAGTAGATGAAGCGGCCCGAGGTGTCGCGCGGGCCGACGATGTATCCGGGGCGGACGTTGGCGACGCGTCCGGGCATGGCGGCTTCGGCGGCCTGCTCGCAGAGGGCCTTGAGGGGTCCGTAGTTCGAGAAATCGGCGCCCATGTCCTCGACCGTCTCATCGGTGAGCTTTCCGACTTCGGCGGATTCATCCAGTCCGGGGGTGTCGTTCTTGGCGTAGACGGAGACCGAGGAGATGAAGAGGTACGTCGCGACGTTGGGGGCGAGCAACTCCGCGCTCGCCTTGACGATGCGGGGGGCGTAGCCGGAAGTGTCGATCACCGCGTCCCACTTCTTGCCTTCGAGTTGCGAGAGGCCTTTGGGGCTGTTCGGGTCTTTCTCGCCGTCCTGAGGGCCCTTCCAGTCGTCGGCGGTGAGGTTGGGGTCGCGGTTGCCGTAGAGGACCTCGACGCCGTCGGGGACCTGGCTGGGGCGGCCCGTTTCCTTGCGCTTGCTCTCGAGGCGGCCGCGATTGAAGTGGGTGACCGTGTGGCCGCGGGCAAGGGCGGCTTCGGTGCAGGCGGGGCCGAGGAAGGAGGTGCCGCCGAGGATGAGGATCTTGAGAGGGACTCGGTGTGCGCCGAGGGCGAGGCGGGGGTTGAGCCCCAGGGCCAGGCCGGTTGCCGCCGCGTACTGCACGAAATCTCGCCGGGTCAGGTTCATGGTGGAGTGCCTTTCGGAGTGGTGACGAGCACAGGATGCGCTGGCGGCGGGAGTCCGTCGCGATTACTTCGGCGAACCCTGGAGTTCGGCGATGAGCGCGTCCGCCTTGTAGACCGTCTTGAGGGCTTCGAGCATGCCCCGGGAGTCGACGGCGACTGCACGATTCTTCGCCGCGTCGTACACGAAGGACCCGGTGAGGGAGTGGATGTTGCCATCAAACACGAGGCCGACGACTTGGCCGGAGGCATTGACGACCGGGCTGCCGGAGTTTCCGCCGATGATGTCTGCGGTGCAGACGAAGTTGAAAGGAGTATCGAGGGCGAGGGTGTTCCGTGCGTTGAGCCAGGAGTCGGGGAGCGTGAAACCGGTCTGTCCCTTGCGGTCTTCGTAGCGTGAGAAGGTGCCGCCGATGGTTGTGAAGGCGGGGACCTGGATGCCCTGGTCCATGAGGCCCGTGACCTTGCCGTAGGTCAGGCGGAGGGTGAAGGTGGCGTCGGGGTACTCGGATGTGCCGCGGAGCTTGAACTTGGCTCGCGCGATGCGGGAGTAGGCCTGGGTTTCGAGGGCTTCGACGGAGTCCTCGAAGGCGTTGGTGACGCGGCGGAGGGCTTTGTCGAGGTCGGAGGCGAAGGCGAGGAGGGGATCGGTGGCGGGGCCGGGCGCGTCGGCGGGGGACTCGACGGCCTTCTTGCGGTCGGCGGGGTTCTTGATGGACGTTGCGGCGACGAGGTCGCGGGCGCGATCCATGGGGGAGCGGCCGGCGAGGAGGCGAGCGGCGATCGCGTCATCGGCCCCGAAGCGTTCGACGAGGAACCCGAGGGCGATTCCGAGGCGCACGGCCTCGAGTTCATCGTGCACGGGTTCGGGGGAGTAGAGGGAGAGGTAGGTAGCGTCGAGCGCGGCGTCGGAGTACTCGGGGAGTCGTTCGTTGTTGGGCTTTGGGAGTTCGTCGCGGAGTCGGACGATGTGGAGCGCCGCCTGGGAGAGAACGCCGCAGCGGGCGATGCGTTCGAGCGTGTACTTGCGGGGGAAGATGGTCGCGTTGGCTTGCTGCGCCTGGGCGATCTGGTCGAAGGCGCCGGCGGTGAGTGCGGAGAGTTCGGGGTCGGCGTCGATTGCGGCGCGGAGCTGGCGCTGGGCCCGGATCTTGGCGCCGAACGTGGTGGAGTCGTGGAGGCCGGCGAGTTGGCCGGTGTAGGCCTTGCGGCCGTTGGCGACTCCGAAGGCGTCCTCGCGGGCGAGGAGCGCGTTGGTTGCGTTTCGCCCGGCGAACTCGGAGAGCTTGATCTCGCCGCGCCACATGTTGGCGAGACGGAGAGGGTGATCGACGTCGCGCATGAAGGTGAGGTGCTCGGCGGTGAGGGCGCGGCGTGTGGAGCCGGGGTGGCCGAAGATGAAGATGAGTTCGTTCTCGGCGGCGCCGTCGGGGGACCAGGAGAGATGGTCAGGCGTGGAGGCGGGGCGGCCGTTTTCGTAGACGCGGAAGAAGCAGCAATCGAGGTTGTAGCGAGGGAACTCGAAGTTGTCGGTATCGCCGCCGAAGAAAGCGATGCTCTGCTCGGGCGCGAAGACGAGGCGGACGTCGGTGTAGGACTTGTAGCAGTAGAGCTGGTACATGCCGCCTTGGTAGAGCGTCACGACGTCGCACACGAGGCCGGTGGACTTGGCCGCCTCGGCTTCGATGTCGGCGATGGTGCGGCGGCGGGCGTCGGCGGCCTGCGCGGGGTCGGTGGCGGAGGAAGCGGAGTTGATGCGGTCGGTGACGTCGGTGATGGAGATGAGGACGCGGAGTTCAAGGTCGGGGCATTGGAGTTCTTGCTCGGGAGATGACGCGAGGAAGCCTGTTGAGAGGAGATCCCGTGAGGGCGAGGAGAGCTTGGCGAGCATGTCCGAACCGACATGGTGGTTGGTCATGACCAGGCCGTTCGCGCTGACGAGGGAGCCCGAGCCGCCGGTCTCGAACCGGACCGCGGCGCGTTGCATGCGGCCGAGCCACTCGGCGGAAGGCTCGAAGCCGTACGCAGCTTTGATGGCGGCGGTGGGGGGGTGGGTGAGGAGCCACATGCCCTCGTCGGCGAAGACGACGGGAGCGAGGAGCGTGAGGAGGGCGGCGATGAGGCGGTTTCGCATGGATTGATCTTTGGCTGTTCGGGGCGTGGAAGGGCGACCGGGGGAAAATAGGGCGGTGACGGGAACGGGATGCAAGGCCATCAGTATCATTTCGGAAGAAGACCCGCCGACGGCCCGCGCGTCCAGCGGCATTCCCGGATCGAAGACTGCCGCGCTTTGTCGCGGCACGCCGGGCGGTGGGTCACCACGAAGGAGTTTGTATGAAACGCAGCCT
>JBIKMF010000362.1:0-4275 GCA_044359425.1 Phycisphaerales bacterium | reverse complement strand
GAGCCCGACGGGGATGTGAACGCGGACGGAGGCGTCGATGGCGACGACGTGATCGGGTTCTTTGCGGGGTGGGACAGGGGCTGCTGACCGCCGGCCGCGGCGGACCACCATTTCGTGAGAACGCCGCAATAGCGTGCAGGACCGTGCGTTTGGCGTGGGCTCGTGCTTCACTCAATGGAGTTGCCCATGTTCAACCGTCGTATTGGTGCGGGAGTTATTGGTCTGCTCGCCGCGTGCGGGGCTGGCGTTGCGGTCGCGCAGCCGACCTTCAATGAAGTCGCGTACGGGACCGAACCCGTGAACGGCGGTGTGACCACGCTGACGATGGACATCTACGCGGCGACGAGCGGTGCCGGCCCTCGCCCTGTGGTCCTGTGGATCCATGGCGGCGGTTGGTCGGCGGGTACACACAACACCGTCCCCAGCCACGTACTCGGGCTGCGGGCGCAGGGGATCACGGTTGCGAGCGTTGGGTACAGGCTCAGCGGGCAGGCGATCTTCCCGGCCCAGATCGAGGACGTGAAGGGGGCGGTGCGATTCCTGCGAGCAAACGCGTCGACCTACAACGTCGACCCCGCGCGGATCGGAGCGTGGGGGAGTTCCGCGGGCGGTCATCTTGCCGCGCTGCTCGCGACCTCTGGTGGTGTGAGTGAACTCGAGGGCGATACGGGCGGGAACCTCGGGCAGTCGAGCGCGATTCAGGCCGCGGCGGACTACTTTGGACCGACGGACATCCTGAACATGAGTCTGGACGTGACGACACCGCCGGGGAGCGCGATCGATCACGACGCAGCGACCTCACCGGAGTCGGCCCTCATCGGGTTCAATCAGCCGGGGCAGGGCATCGGCGTGTTGCGGGCGAATCTGGAGAATCCGTTGCCCCCGTTCCCCGAGAAGGCACACCTGGTGCGGCTCGTGAATCCGATCACGCACGTTGATGCGGCGGACCCGGCGATGTACATCGCGCACGGCGCGAACGACGTCGCGGTACCGAGCTTCCAGAGCGTGCGGCTGAAGACCGCTTTGGACGGGGCGGGAGTCGCTGCGACGTTCAGGTTGGTTGCGGGAGCGGGGCACGGGGACCTTGGGACACAGACGAACAGCGAGGCGGCGGCGTTTCTGGTGGCGCAGCTGGGTGGTGGAGGAACGTGCGTTGCGCCGCAGGTGACCCGCCAGCCGGTGCCGGAGCGGACGTGCCCCGGCGGAAGTTCGCTGTTCGCGGTGCAGGCGACCGGCACGCTGCCCGTGTTTACCTGGCAATGGCGCGTCGCGGGAGCATCGGTGTGGCGGACGGTCGTGGAGGGGGCGAACGTGAGCCCGAACAACGGACAGGTGCTGTTCACCGCCCAGGGGGCGACCGCGGACCAGGTGCGGTTGACGAGCGTGCCGAATGTCTCCGCACAGCGGTCCATCGCCCGAAGGGACGTGCGTGCGGTGGTGACAAACAGCTGCGGCAGCGCGGAGACGGTCGCGGCGTTCTGGGTGGTGTGCCCCTCGGACTACACGTGCGACGGGTCGACCGACGGCGACGACGTCATCGCGTTCATGTCCGATTGGGACGCCGGGGCGGTTGATGCGGACTTTAACGGCGATGGGGGTACGGACGGGGATGACGTGGTGGGGTTCTTCGGGAGGTGGGATTCGGGCTGCTGAGCCCTCGGAGGCGGCTTTTCTCGGGTCGACCCTCGCTGCACAAGATCGTCTGGTCGGCTGCAAGGTTTCGACGCTGGCCGACAAGTCCCTGAGGAACTGCTTAGGACCCGGGAATCCTCCGATGATGGACATCGGCAGGAGTACCGGACCAATCGCCTCGAAGAAGGGGACTCAGCATGGCTCGTTCGATCAACATGTATGTTGTGACCGCGATGACGCTCGTGACCGCTGCGGGAGCGGCGTGTGGACAGGCGGTGACGTACGGCGGCTTGCACCACGAGCCGTTCTTCGGCGCGAGTGTGGCGATTGACCCAGACGGAATGCTCCGGGTCGGGGGGCTTGCGGACCCAGAGGCCGGAGTCGAGGTGGCGTGCCTCACCCGGAGCGGCTTGGGGCTTACGAGCGACCTGAGCGAGTTCTTCGGCTCGCCCGGGGCGATGCTCCGGCACCGGTACAAGGGTTGGGACGGCACGATCAAGGGACGGATGGAAATGGTGTGCACCGGGCCGGGCACCGCGGAGATGGTGTGCGACTACTCGTCGCTGGGTGATCCGGCGACGGGTGGCGTGCGTGCGATTCGCTGGGTGGTCCGCGATCGGATCGGCGACATTCTGGCATCGGGCGAAACGCCGGGACCTTCGATGACCTGCCTGGTGTATCCGGGTTCGGGTGGCGGGAGCGGGGGGAGCGCCGGCTCGATGCTGTGGAGCACGCGGACGCGGATCAACGAGCTTGAGACGACGCTGAAAAATCTCGGGATCCTGGCTCGCTGCGAGAACGGGGTGTTCGTTGTGGATGGGTTGGGCAGCCCGCCGGTGGAACACGCGGCGTCGATCGAGTTCTTCCCGATTCTCTGCATCACTTCGCCCTGCCCCGGTGACTGGACGGACCTGTCGGCGGTTGAGGTCACGGCTTCCGGGCTGCCGAGCCAACAGCTCTCGATGAGAGCCCCGGAGCTCGTGAAGCGCGAAAACGGGGATCTGCTGTGCGGGTATACGTCCCACTTCAGGTCGATGGCCGCGACGGTCTCGGGGCAGTGCTCGGTTGAAGACTTCTGCGACATGCCTCCGCCGGTGGCGTGCGCCCCGGAGGAGACCGCACTGCGCGTGTTCAACATCGGGTCGAGCGGTCAGGATGGTGTCGAGGTTCACTTCGACCGGACGCTGAGCGAACGGTCGGGCGTGTTGCACCGTGACATCGCGGCCTTCTCCGGTGGTGTGAGCATGACCCTCGAGGAGCTGGCCGGGGCCACGGGTAACGCGGAGCTGACGTGGAAAGGGCCGGGCAGGCCTCGGGGCGGGCACGTCACGGTGCTCAAGATGACCTGTACGCCCAACGGTTCGGCTGGTGGCGTGTCGTACGCGGTAGACGCGACGGCCCAGGGTGCCACGGTGTCAGTCGTGGACTTCGTCGACGTGCACGGCACCGTCATCCACACGGCGGAGTTCTCAGCGACCGATCAGTTGTTGGTGCTGCAGCGGCTCGGCGGCGACATGCAGATTCACGGCGACTGCACGGTTGATGGTGCCGCGAAGATCAACATCGGGGGCAACGACTGCGTGCTGCCCGATGGCTCGATGCTCCGCGGCGTGCGGGAGGGGATTTTCCGGCCGAGCTCGGGGCCGTGGCGGTCGACCAGTTCGATCTCCTCGTGCGACGTCCGCCTTACCAACCTGGCATCGGCGACGATCCGCGAAGTGCGGTGCGACGCGATGACGATCAGTGGGGGCCAGCAGTTCCACGCGGAACCGGGCTCGTGCGTCACGGCGCAGGACGGAGGGCGGGTCTCCGTGCGTCCCTCCTCGACGGGCTCCTCGTCGGTCCGCATGATCACGAGCGGCGAGGCGGACGGGGGTGTGCAGCTTGACCTCGCTCAGCTCGCGGCCTCGGGTGGGGAGATCAAGATCAAGCACAAGGGATGGGACGGCACGATCTACCATCGCCTGCGGCTCTCGAGCCCTCCGGGGACCGGCGTCATCATCGAGGAGCACGACCTGACCGGGTTGGGGATCGCGGGCTTTGACTGGAGGCTCCGCGGGGTCGACGGCGCGGTGCTGGCGCAGGGGTTCCACGCGGGCGAGGTGGTGTCCTGGGCGCTGAGTTCGTCGTCGGGGGGCTCGATTTCCAAGGTGTACGTGTCCGATCCCGGTGTGGCGGGACGGTCGGCGGGTCAGGGGTTCTTCGATTTCGCGATCAACGTCAGCGGGCTGGGCTCGGCAACGGTGGCGGGTGTGCACGCGATCGATCTCGATCCGGTCGAGTGTGCCGGATGCCCTCCGCTCCACGCGGAGACGCGGAGCATGGATATCGAGGCGGACGGTGTGCCCGACCTCGTTATCGCCGGGCTGATCTCGGCGGGGCCCTACCTGAGCAACAGTGACTCGCCGTGGAAGTGCGTGCTTGCGGGCACGGGCAGCAGCCTGGTGACGTCGCCTCCGGCCGATGCTTCGACACGGCGGGGAGTCGTGGTCCGCAACATCGGATCCTCAGGGGAGGACGGTGTGGAGGTCAACTGGTTCCAGACCGGGGATAGGCCGACGCAGGAGCAGTTCTTCTCGTCCTCGGTCGCGTACTCGTCCGACGGCTGGGCAGGGGGCGGGGCGGGCGGGAGCTTCGTGAACG
>JBIKMF010000016.1:0-22492 GCA_044359425.1 Phycisphaerales bacterium | reverse complement strand
CGAAAGGGTTGTCGAGGGCATCGAAGTTGATCTCTTTCACCTGTGCCGACACGGGCGCAGAGCAACTCTGCGTGAGTTCCGCCGTCAACCATCCCCCGATTGGGACGTGGAACGTGAATGTCCCGAGTCCCGGGAACGTGATCGTGACGTCGATGTACGACACGTCCGGATCCACTTCGAAGTCGGTCGGCTCCGCAGCCATGCCATCGAACACGTGAACCGCTCCCACGGGCGGCCACACTGTTCCGCTGGACGGAACGATCAGGGTGTCGTCGCTGAGCGCGAGCTTGGAGCCAAAGAACCCTCCGGATGACGCGGCCGGATCCGCGTACACCCTGCGTACGAAATCGTACTCCGCGCCGTCCCAGCGGTGGAAGAAGACCGCACCGACGTACGCCCCGGTCGCGTCCGGCTCGACCTCCGCGCCGACCACGATGTTCTCACCGTCGAAGGCCACGCTGGTGCCGTACCGGCCGAGCGGGTGAGCCGAAACGGGCCGAAGCGTTTGCACAAGAGCCCACGGACCTGACATGGGTTTCCGCCACACCCACGCGTTGCCGTTGGCGGAGTTGCCGACGATGACAACTTCATTGTGCTGCGCCGCCAAGGCCCGGCCGTACCCATCGACTTCCAGGTTGGGCGGCAACAACTCCTGCTCCAAGGCCCAAGCCCCCTCAACCCTCCGCCACACGTACGTGGTGCCGTTCAGGTTGGCGTTGTACGGAGCCCGTCGCGCCGTCGTTCCAAACACCGCGCCGTCCGCAACCGCGACGCTCAGCCGGAGTCTTTCGCTGGGGTGCTGGGCGGGCGTCACAAGCCTCGCGGCTTCCTGCCAAACTCCCGCGATCCGTTCGAACACATAGACCGAGCCTGTGACGGTGCCGAGGAAGGTGCCTCCCGGCGCCCCAACGACAAGGGTGTCGCCCTCGATCGCAACCGCGGTTCCGAACCGCTGTTCTTCAAACTGGGTGGAGGGGACCAGTTTGGCCTCAAACGTCCACACACCGTTGAGCACGCGGAACACGTACACACTGCCGACCGATTGAACCCCCGAAAGGTCATCCTGCCAAGCGGTGATCGCCGCGACTTCCCCGTCGATCGCGATCCGGTACCCGAAGTTGTTGAAGGGCTCGGGGTCGGGCGGCTGAATCGTCGTCGGCTCGCCCCACACTCCACCGATGCGCCGGTAGGCGTGGACGACCCCGGCACCCCCGGAACCCTGGTTCGCGAGCTGATATCGCCCCACGAGGGCACGATCGCCGGAGATCGCCGCGTCGTTCCCAAAACTACCACCGACACCGATTCCCCCGGCCGTCGGCGGGGTGAAGACGGCTTGCTGGCATTGGCCGGGGGCCTGCCCACCCCACAGACCGAGCCCCAATACCCCTCCGACAACAACACAGATTCTCGCGGCCATGGCGATCTCCTGACACGGTCGGCTACCCATCCGGAGTGGACAGACCAGCAGAGCCACATCAATCCGCGGCAACGGCCGCCGCCAACCGCCGGAAATCGGACGACTGGAACCCGACTCGGCAAGCTTTAGACCCCGAGTCCCCTTCAACCCCTTCAGGCCCCGCACTTCTTGATCGCCCCTCGCGGAAGGTAGACTGTCTTTCCCGACGCGAGAATGACAACGTAGATCGAGCCTCCCCCCGGATCGATGCGTATGGCCTCCAGCGTTCCCGCCTCTCCCGGTTCGACGAAGAGTACTCCTGGCAGCCATCGGCGGGTCAGCACGCTGTCACCCGGACCAACTGTGACCCAGCAGTCAAAGCATGCAGCTGGAACCAACTCGCCCTTCGGAATCCCGGGATAATGCGTCTCGTACCAATCCGGCGCGGACACGTTCAGGTGATGCGTGCAGCCGCATGTTGGACACATGGCGTAGGGAATCGCGCAGGCCTCCTCAACGATTCGTTCAAGCCACGCCTTACCCGCCCAACGCCCCCACCGCCTTCGCGACCACTTCGCCCATCGGTACGAGTTCGCCCTTGCCCGGGTCGCGACGGAGCTTGTACTCCACCGCTCCGGCTTCGAGGCCCTTCTCGCCCAGCGTCAGCCGCAGCGGGATGCCGATCAGGTCGGCGTCCTTGAACTTCACGCCCGGACGCTCGTCACGGTCGTCGATCAGCACGTCCACGCCGCGGGCCGTGAGCTCCGCCGCGAGCACCTTCGCCGCGTCCTGCTGCTTCGCGTCGTCCGGTCGGATCATCGTGATCAGCACGTGGTACGGAGCGATCGCTGCGGGCCAGAGGATCCCGTTCTCGTCGTGGTTCTGCTCGACCGTCGACGCCATCGTCCGGCTCACACCGATGCCGTAGCACCCCATGATCACGGACCGCTTCTGCTGGCTCGCGTCCATGATCGCAAGGCCCATCGCGTCGGAGTACTTCGTGCCGAGCTTGAAGATGTGCCCGACCTCGATCCCCTTCGCGGCCTCGAGCTTCGACCCCGCAGCGCGCGGGCTCGGGTCCCCCACTGCCGCGTTGCGCAGGTCCCCCACCACCGTCTTCGTCGCGTCCTTCAGCGCCGCCCCAACCTCGCGGCTCCAGTTGAAGTGCTTCACGTGATGGTCCGCCTTGTCCGCGCCCGTCGCCCAGAAGCCGCCCTGGGCAACGTCGTGATCCACCAGCAGGAGCGTCTCCGCCACGGTGTTGATCGTCCGGGGCGAGACATAGCCGATCGCAAATCCCGCGGCCTTCGCATCCTTCTCCGGCGCCATCTGCACCGTGCAGCCGCTCAGCTTCTTCACCTTGCCCTCGTTCACTTCGTGGTCGCCCCGCACCACCGCGAGCACCCACTTCGGCAGCTTCGCGTCCGCGGGCGTTCCCGGCGCGGCACCCGTCACCGCAAACACCAGCGTCTTCAGCATGCGATCCGGCTTCACCTTCATCGCCTTGCCCACCTCTTCGATCCCCGGCAGGTTCGGCGTGTGCACCTCGGTCAGTTCCCCGGTCGGCGCGGCATCAAACGTCCACGCACCCCGGTCCCCGATCTCGCACTTCTCGACGTTCGCCGCGTAACCCGTCGCCGGGCACCGCAGGATCGTGTCCTCGCCGCTCGCGCAGTTCACCATGAACTCGTGGCTTGCGGAACCACCGATCGGCCCGCTCTCCGCTTCCACCGCCGTGAAGCTAAGCCCGCACCGCGTAAAGATGTTCGTGTACGCACGGTACATCGCGTCGTACGCCTCGTTCAGTCCGCCCGGGCCCTCCACGTGCATGTGGAAGCTGTACGCGTCCTTCATGATGAACTCGCGGCAACGCAGCAGGCCCGCCCGCGGCCGCGCCTCGTCGCGGAACTTCGTCTGAATCTGGTACAGGTTCAGCGGCAGCGTCTTGTAGCTCGTCACCGCCCCCTTCACCAACTCCGTGATCACTTCCTCGTGCGTCGGCGCCAACGCATTCATCCGCCCCTTGCGGTCCTGCAGCCGGAAGAGGTTGTCGCCGTAGTCCACGTCGCG
Source organism: Phycisphaerales bacterium (assembly GCA_044359425.1). Classification (GTDB taxonomy): domain Bacteria; phylum Planctomycetota; class Phycisphaerae; order Phycisphaerales; family UBA1924; genus JBEIUO01. The sequence continues at coordinate 19,026 of JBIKMF010000016.1, read as the reverse complement.
CTTCGTCCCCGCGAAGAGCTCGAACGGCTCGAGCGCGGGCATCAGCAGTTCGCTGCCGCCCGCCGCGTCCATCTCCTCACGCACGATCGTGCTGATCTTCGTCAGCGTGCGCCACGCCAGAGGCAGGTAGTCGTAAATGCCCGCGCCCACCTGGCGGATGAACCCGGCCCGGTGCAGCAGGATGTGACTCGGCGTCTCCGCGTCATTCGGAGCTTCCCGCGTCGTGGGGATCAGGGTCTGCACCCAACGGTGCGCCACCCCGGCTCGTGTGTTCGTGATCGTCGCTCGTACGCCGCTGTTGGTCGTTGACATAGGGGCGTAGTTTAGCGCGGCGAACCCGCCCTCACCCGTTAACTCGCCTGTTCTATCTCGCCCCAGCCCCTGCCTTCGCCAGCGCCTTCCCCCACCGTTCCGCCTCGTCCGCCCCCATGGCCGCCCCCCGGCCGTGCCACCAGCAAAGTTCGACCTGAACCCCAAGGTCCAGTGCCAGATCCGCCAACCGGTCGTCGCTCAGATCCGCGTAAGGCGTTTCGATCGTAAACCCGGGCTGGCCGTGGTTGGGAGCATCCAGGCCGACCAGCCGCGACACCAGAATCGCCTTGTCCTGGATCTCGCACACGCGATCCAGGTCGATGTGCTCGCCGATCCCACCCGTCGCCGGCCAGATCAGCCGCGATATCCCCGCGCGGGCCGCCTCAAAGGCCGTCGTGATCAGGCACTGCGTTTCCCATTCCGATCCGGACCCGCCCCCCGGCACGTGCGTGACATCCGGTCGCGCGAGCAGGGCCAACGTCAGCCGCTCGCACTGCCTCGAGATCACCCCCAACCGAACCGTGTCCGTCCACAACTCCGGGGGCCACGCTAAGACTCCGGGGTACGCGAACCCCCCCGCCGCTGCCCCGCCCGGCTGCGACAAGACCGCCCCTTCCCGGGCCGCGGTCATCGCGGCCAATGCCGCCAGGCCCCCATCCGCCAGCACCGCCATCCGTGGTCCTGTAGCCATGCTGGTCTGATCGGCTGCCCGCCCCGAGTTCCCACAAGATCGGGCAGATTCGCGATGTGTTCGGGTGCATTCGTGAAACCTCCGACCCCCGAAACCGAATACACGCTCGGCCTTCCTCTCCACCGAACCCGTTGGGAGATCTCGCATGGACCAGTTTGCCCCATCAGCACTCGCCGCCATCGATCCCGAGATGTTGCTTTTCGTGACCGTCGGCGCGTTCGTCTTTGTCGTCTGGTTTGCCATCAGCTCATGGCGGAAGGTTGCCGAGACGCAAGCCCGCGAGCAGACCAAGCGAGAGATCGCCGCGTACGTGGCCGAGGGGTCGATCCGCGCGGAGGACGCACCCAAGCTCATGGGTACCCAAAGCCCCGAGACAGAGAAGGCGATCGCGGACGCCGTCGCCTGGGGCACGATCAAGCCCGAGAAGGCCGAGGGCCTCTTCCGTGCGCTCCGCAGCGGCCCCAACGCCGAACCCGCGTCGCCCAAGGCCTGATCGCTACTCCTCTGCTTCTTCCTCTCGCTTGCCGAGCAGCCGCTCGCTCAGCCGCGAGTACGTGAAGTGCACGCCCAGCATCAGCACGCCCAGCCCGATGAATGAGGCGATCCGCCAGCCCTGCGGCACGCTGCCGAGATCAAACACGACCGCCTTTACCGACGCCACCGCGATCAGGGCCAACCCGGCGTAACGCACCCAGGCGATCCGCGCCACAAACCCGGCGCCGATCAGGGCGACCGCGAACACGCCCCAGTAGATCGAAACCGCGGACCCTCGCACCGCCGCGTCCGCCGCGAACGACGACGCCACTCGGGCGACCTCGAAGGACGTCGCCGCGAAGAACAGCCCCACACCCGTCGCGGCCATCCCGACCACGCCTTGCCGCTCGACCGTGGCGATCGTGCCCCAGCCCTTCCGCATCGCGATGACCGTCCCCGCGTAGACGCCGCAGACAAGCAACGCCGGGATCAGGCCCGACTCCTCGAACGGCGACCGCCGAACAACGCACGCCGCGAACCAGTACAGCGTTCCCGCCACCGCAACGACAGCGGCGTGCCATGCCGCGATCGTCGCCGGTCGCAGACTCGCGTACGCGAGCCACACGACGCCGCACACCATGACGTACGCGCTCACGGCCAGTGGCGACGACTCGTGGTGCATCGGCCCACCGACGACGAGCAGCGTCGCGGGGAACGCCATTTCGGGCCACTCCCGCCACCAGCGGAACGTGCCCTCATGATCGACGCCGCGCCACCGATCGACGGCGCGAATCACCAGCACAAACGCGGCGATGAAGTATGCCGCGCCGACTCCCTCGCCCCACACCAATCCCGCGATCTCCCCGGTCCGAGGCGAATCCCACCACGCTCCCGCGATCACCGTGAGCAAACCCGCCGCGAAAGCAGCGGTCGCGCCCGCCCGCAGCGGCACCGACCCGAGCCACACGCTCAGCAAACCGGCCAGCAGCAGCGACACCGCCGCACCACCCGCGACCGTCGTCGTCGTTCCGTCGCTCCGCTGGATGGAAGCGCCAACCAGCAGACACCCGACCGTCGCGGCCCACTCACCAGCATTGGCCCACCGCCGCTGCTCTCCCCCGCGGCGCATGATGAGACCCGTGCCGACCCAACCCGCCGCGCACAGCAGCACGCCGATCATCCACTGAGACACGACCACGGGCCCCACGCTCGCGATCTTGGTGGGCAGAGGGGTCACCCAGGAGTCGTACAGCAGCAGTCGACCCGCCGCCAGAGCCAACGCGACGAGCGCGTACACCTCGAACGCCCTCGCACGCAGCCACTTGCCCGCGACCGCCGCGCCCGCGCCCAGCAGCACCCACGCCAGGACCTGACCCAGCCCCGACACCGCAAGCGCGATCGCCAGAAGCAGCAAGGCCGCCGACTGCACCAGGTACACCGCCGCCAGCCGCTGCCGGTCGTTCGTGGGGCGTTCAAACACCGGCGTCAGCATCCCGGCGAGGAACGACGACGCAAACAGCGTGAGCCCGCCAACGCCCAGCGGCAACACCCACTCCGCCGGGATCACTCCCAACTGGCTGCCGAGTCCGACCAGCCACACCGTCGTCGAGACACTCGAAACCAGCGGTCGCCACCGCGACAGCATCGCGACAAACGGAGAGTCCAGCCATCTGCCCATCGCCCCGGGCTCGCTCAGCGGCCCTCGCGACGCGCTCACGATCAACTCCACCTGGATCGCCGCCCACGCCAAGGCCTGGAACACCAACGCGGTCGTCGTTTCCGCCGCGGGCAGTCCGCGCTGGCCGATCACCCAGAATCCGCCGATCAACACCGTTCCCCACCACACGATCATCCGCAGCGTGACGAACGTGCCCCGCAACCACCCCGCCATCCCCAGCCCGATCGCCAGCAGCATCAGCAGGTGCGACGGCAACGCCCACACCGCGGACTGAGACCCCGCGAACAGGAACGGCGTCACGTACCCCGCGACCAACGACAGCGCGGCCACCACCACCAATCTCGCCCTCGCCCCCACCGCTACGCCGAACAACGCCGTCACCGCCAGCAACACAAACCCCACCCCCGGTCCCACCAAACCGAACAGCTTGTACGCCGCGAACACCGCCGTGTACAACACGCCCAATCCCGCGGCAGTCACGCCACTCGCCGCCAAGGCCCCCCACCGCTTCCGCGCGAACTCACCCAACCCGACCAGCATCAACCCGAACCCAGCACCACCCACGCACCGGATCACCGGCGCGACGCGCAGCCATCCCTGGTCGTACGCGAACTTCAGAAACAGCCCGAAGCCAACCACCAGGATCAATGCACCGGCTGCGGCGAGTGCCCGCCCACCGACCAGCATCTCGAGGTTCAGCTTCGGTTTCGCGGCCTTCTTGCGCGGCGCGATGGGTGGCGCAATCGGCGGCGCTCCCGGGGTTGCGCCGCGCCCACGCTCGGCCGCGGCATCCGCCGCGTGCTCGAGCATCTCCCGCAGCGACTCCCGCTTGCCGGCGGGCGCATCCTGAACCTCAATCGGAGCAGCGGTCGGTGGCGCGGTTGGAGGAGTCACGGGCAACGGGGGCGGCACGGGCTGCTCGCTTCGTTGAACGAACTCCATCTCCGCAACGTCCTGCGACTCGGCCGTCTCGGGCGACTTTCGTTCACCTCGCAGTTCCCGCACCTCGCGCTCGAGGCTCTCCAGCCGTGCCACCAGCGAACGGACGAGGCTCTCGAGTTCAGTCGGGTACTTGCTCATGTGGGGGTTCCGTCGACAGCGTACCACGATCCGCCCGCGGCGTGAGCGACACCCGCGTCAGCTCGCGGTGCTCCGCCCCCGAAGGGTGCAGCACGCTCGCCATGAGGATCACCGCATCGACCGTCCATCGCAACGGTTCCGCGGGCGTGTTGACCCGCTCGGTACTACGCACGAAACGGCAGAGCGTGACATGCGGCTCAAACCGCCCGTCGTGCCGCTTGGACTCACGCCTTGACAGCCGCATCGCCAGCCGCTTGTGAAGCTCCAGCAACAGCGGCGGCGCATCCGTCGTCGCCGCGATCAGCTTTGGCTCGCCACCCATCGGAAACGATCGGAAGCGATCGAAGGTGAGCGTGAACGCGGGCATTCCCGAGCACGCCCGATCGACCGACTCCATGACCCGGGGCAGATCCCGTTCCTCGGTGTCCCCGATGAACTGGAGCGTCAGATGCACCTGCGACGGCGGCGTCCACCTCGCGTCCATCAGTTCGGGCGAGCGGGCCCTCTCCAACAGCGCACGAGAAAGCCCTTCGGGCGGATAGGCCGCCACGAACAGCCGCAACGGTCCACTCTCGCGACGCGGACGCATGCCTCAGTCTACCCGTAGCCGAACCTCCACGCCCCGACTCAGTAGTTCGGGGTCGGCGGGCGGAACTGCTCCATCTTGATCGACTTGAAGTACGCGATCGTCTTCTGAAGCCCCTCGCGCAACTGGATCTTGGGCTCCCAGTTGTCCAGGTGCTTCTTCGCCAGCGTGATGTCCGGCTGACGCTGACGCGGATCATCCGCGGGCATCGGGCGGTACACGATCTTCGACGAGCTCCCCGTGAGCTCGATGATCGTCTCCGCCAGTTGCTTCATCGAGTACTCGACCGGGTTGCCGAGATTCACCGGGCCGATGAAGTCGTCCGATCCGTTCATCATCCGCATGATGCCTTCGATCAGATCCTCCACGTAGCAGAACGAACGGCTCTGCGTGCCGTCGCCGTACAGCGTGATGTCCTCGTTCAGGATCGCCTGCCGGATGAAGTTGCTCACCACGCGCCCATCGAACGGGTGCATCCGCGGCCCGAACGTGTTGAAAATCCGGATCACGCGGATGTTCACCTTGTTCGACCGGTTGTAGTCGAAGAACAGCGTTTCCGCCGCCCGCTTGCCCTCGTCGTAGCACGCCCGGGGACCGATCGGGTTCACGTTGCCCCGGTAGCTTTCCCGCTGCGGATGCTCGGTCGGGTCGCCGTACACCTCAGAAGTCGAGAACTGCAGCACCTTCGCGCGGCACCGCTTCGCCATGCCCAGCACATTGATCGCGCCCAGCACCGACGTCTTCATCGTCTTGATCGGGTTGTACTGGTAGTGCCCCGGAGCAGCCGGGCACGCCGCGTTGTAGATCTCGTCCACCTCAAGCCAGAGCGGGTGCGTCACGTCGTGCCGGATCAGCTCGAAGTTCGGCTTGCCCAGCAGGTGCTGCACGTTCGTCTTCTGGCTCGTGAAGAAGTTGTCCACGCAGATCACGTCGTGACCCTGCGCCACCAGACGCTCGCACAGATGGGAACCCAGGAAGCCGGCGCCGCCGGTCACCAGAATGCGTCGAATCCTCATGAAGCACCTTTCTCGTAGCCGGGGCAACTCATTCCAACACCAACCCCCGCAATCGGGGCATGGTATCCCGGGACCGGGGAGACATTATCGGCCGCCCCCGTTCCCGTTCAGGATCTCATCGACCAATCCGGCGTTCTTCTGTAGGTTCGCGGGCGACCCCGTCCCCACAATAACCGACCCCACCCCCTCCGTACCCACCGCCAGCCGCAGGCACTCCGCCACCGTCGGCCCGCCCTCCCCCACGTGCCCCGACATCAACGCCTTCTTCACAACCACCCCAACCCCTGCTCCGGCCGCGGCTTCGATCACGGGCAACTCCCCCCGCTCGCGAGGGTTGAGGGTCACCATCAGGACGTCGGCCCACCGCAGCGCGGCCATCCCGCCCGCCACAGTCTTCGACGACATGCCCACCGCCCGCACCAGGCCCTGCCGGCGAACGTCCTCCAGCCCGGCGATCAGGTCCTCCCCCATGGCCCCCTCGATAACCCCGTCGGAGTGCACGAACAGCACGTCCACCCACGACGTCCGGAGCCTTCCCAGCGAACGCTCGAGACCCGCCCGCATCCCGCCGACTGAGAAGTCAAAGGACGACGCCCCGGCCTCGAACCGCTCTCCGAACTTCGTCGAGATCACCCAGCGATCCCGCTCGCCCGCGATCGCCGCGCCGAGCCGTTCTTCCGACGTTCCGTACGCGGGCGCGGTGTCGAGGTAGTTGATCCCCGCTCCGCTCGCGGCATCCAGCAGGCCCCAGACTCCGGCGTCGCTCGGAAGCTCGAACCCGCGCGGGTACTTCACACCCTCGGTGCGGCCAATCTTGACTGTGCCAAGGCCCAGCACGCTCACGCGGATCCCCGTGCGGCCCAGTGTCCTCAACTCCACCGCACACCCCCCGCCAACCACGGCGACTGCGCGACCCCGCACGCTACCTCACCGGCATTCGCGCCGCTGCGGGCCACGCCCATCTCCGCGATGCGGCGAACCACTTCCGTCGCGAGCGTCGGCGCGAGCGCGAGCTTCGTCGGCCACGCGAGCAGCACCCGACCGTGCTCCAGCACCACCGGCCCATCCGGTCGCTTGCCCTCGGCGGTCCGGCCCTCCGCGCGATCGATCGAGTACACCGAGAAACTAGCCTGTTTCAGGTCCGCCCAGGGCACGCATGCACGCACCGCATCGCGGGCCGCCGCGACCTGGTCCGCGTCCGTACGCGAGACCCCGTCCTCCGCGAGCCCACCGCCGAGCCACCAATACCGGTCGCACTCGCCCCCCGTGGTCGTCACCGTTAGTCGCGGCTTGTCGGACATCGGTTGGATGCAGTGGCCGTTGAGTTCGAACGGCGCTCCTCGCATCGCGACCATCTTCAGCGGCCGCGTCTGCATCACCGACTCTGCTCGCAGACCCACCATGCCCGCGATCTCGGCGTTCCCGCCCCCCGCACAGGCCACCACGCACGACGCCCGCACGCTCCCGCCATCGGCGAGCACAACGGTCGCTCCGTCCGCATCGGCCGCGATCGAGACCGCCACGCCCCGCGCCAACGGGCTTTGGCCCGCGTGCAGCATCACGCCCAGAAGCGACGCGACGTCGACGCACCGCTCCACGACTTCGTACACCGCCGTTGCGGGGTCGGCACCCTCAAAGCACCGGGGCCATCGCGACGCATCCAGTCGCTCCGCCGCGCTCGTCATCGTGAGCGTCGCCATGCCGGCGGTCACCTTGGCGAGCAGCCCGCCCACACCGCCCGGCGGTGCCCACATGTGCATCCGCTCGGCGAGTGTCTGAACGCCGCGAAGATCGATCTCCCCGCGCCCGGAGAGGCAGTCGTCCCACACCTTCGAGGCGGCACCGAGTTCCGACGCCGCCTTCGCGGCAGCAGGCGACAACTGGTACTTCAGCCCCCGGTGCAGGATCCCCTGCGAGGCGATCGACTGCCCATCCCCCGCGCCGCTCCGCTCGATGGTGAGCACGGAGTACCCCGCCCGCTCGAGCGATACCCGCGTCCAGAGCCCCGCGATCCCGGCGCCGATCACTAGGCAGTCGACGTGGCGTGTGGGCGTCTTCACTCGGGCTTGTACTCGGGGATGACCAGCACCTGTCCGATGCTGAGCGAATCAACGTCCGCCAGTTGGTCGCGGTTCGCGTCGAAGATCAGTGCTGCCTTTGTGCTGTCGCCGTACACCTTGCTGGCGATCCGCGAGAGTGAGTCGCCCGCAACCACCGTGTACGTCTGCCGCTTCGTCGATTGCTTCGGAGTCGGCGAGGGCGCGACTGGAATCCCCTGGATGTTCTTCGGGTCCTTCGGCACCCGGATCGTTCGGCCGGGCTTCAGCCGCAACGGATCCACGAACGGATTCGCCCTCGCGATGATCGCCCCAGTGGCCTTGGGCCCGAAGTACTTCTTCGCGATCGCGTCGAACGTCTCGTTCTTCTGCACGACGTGCTCGAAGAACTCCGGGGGCACCACAGCAACCTCGGGCTTCTTCGGCTCCGGCTTCTTCTCCGGCTCGACGACCGGCGGTTCAACCGGAGTCGCTCGCCGCGGCGGCGCCACAGGGCCCTTCGGCAACCCCGCCGGTTCGCGTTTCTCCGTCGACGGAGTCGGAAGCCCCGGAGCCTCGAGATCGGCGAACGTCACCCGCGGCTCCGCGGGTGTAATCCAGTACACAGCGATCCACACCGCGATCAGCAGCAGCGAGAGCCCGGCGAGTTTGGCGACCGTCTCATTCACCGCCCGAGCACTCCTTCGCCCGGCACCCGTGCAGCCCGCTTACGCCGCCGCGGGCGCCGTGCCGTCCGGCTCCGCGGCCTCGTCGAGCTTGCTCGACCAGACCATCGGGGCACCGAGCACAACCGAGGAAATCGTCCCGATCACAACGCCGAGCCCCAGGGTGTACGCGAACGAACGCACCGCCTCGCCGCCGATCAGGTACAGGATCAGCGTCGAGAGGATCGTCGTCGTACCCGTCATGAGCGTGCGGCTCATGGTCTGGTTGATCGACTGGTTGATGACATCGCGGCTGGCATAGGTCAGCTTGCCGCGGTTCTCGCGGATGCGGTCCAGCACGACGATCTTGTCGTTGATCGAGTAGCCCAGGATCGTGAGGATCGAAGCGATGGCCGTGAGGTCCAGCTTGAACGGCAGCAGATTCAGGCTCGCCGCCAGCGCCGGCGAGACATCGCAGATGATCTCCGCCACGGCGATCAGCCCGACCACCGCCACGCAGTCCAGCATCGTCGGCACGATCGCGGCCAGCGAGTAGCGGATCGAGTTGAACCGCACCCACACGTACACGATGATCAACACGACCGCCAGCACCATCGAGCCGATCGCCTGCGCGACGAAGGTCTTCGCGACCGCCGGGCTGAAGGACTGCACGTTCAGGAACTGAGACTGCGAGGTCAACGCCGTCTGGGCCAGCTTCCACTCGCGGTCTCGCACCACCGAGTTCCAACTCGACGAACCGAAGAACGAGACGTCCGGATCGCGAACGAGAACCACCGCGCCGGTCACCGCTTCGTCGCTCCCGTCAAGAACAACAACCTCCATCGGCCGGCCGACGGTCGAGTTGAACTCCGATTCCGCACGCGAGTTCTCGATCCGCGCCTTGAGAGAGGCCGCGGTCGTGGGCGGCGTGATGTTCTCCAGCAAGATCCCGACGCCACCGAGGTACTCCGCCACCGAACGGCTCACCGCCGGTCGATCGAAGTTCGCGCCCAGCCTCTGATTCACGATCGCGAACACCGGCGCCTTCGAGGCATCCATCACCTCGCCACCCTTGAAGGCCAGCGGCACCTGCACGTCCATCAAGTCGCCGAACTTCCGCGAGATCGCGGCGTTGAGCACCTTCGTGTCCGTCACGAGCGTCTTGATCGTGAAGGTGTCCGACGTAAACCCGTCCCTGTCGGGATTCACCACCAGAATGTCGGCCGTCCGCAGCTCTCCAAGGTCGCCCTCCTCGGTCGACAGTTCGTTGAGCCGTTCTTCAACCTGCTTGCGCGAGAGCGTGGTGCGGCCGCCGCTCTCGTCGCCCTTCAACTTGATGGTGATTGACGACCCACCCAGGAACTCGGTATCGAGCATCTTCTGGCCACGCACCGCAATGACACCCGCAGCCCCGAGGACCAGCGCCGCAAACATCACCACGAACACCTTCCGCAGCCGCATCCAGTCCACGTTCAGTTCGAACGCCTTCTGAATCGCAGGCACCGCCAGCGGCAGCATCGGGGCCCGCTTCCAGCCGAGGTACTCGATGCCGACGTCAAACACCCACTTCGTCACCACGAGCTGGGAGAACAGCGTGGTCAGCACGCCGATGCCCATCGTGATCGCGAACCCGCGGATCTCGACCGTACCGATGAACCCGAGCACCATGCACACGATGAGGTTCGTCAGGTTGCCGTCGACGATCGCCGACATCGCCTTCTCGTACCCCAACCGGACCGATTTCTTCAGGTCGTTGCCACGCAGACTCTCTTCTCGCATGCGCTCGTACACCAGCACGTTCGCATCGACCGCCATCGCGATCGACAGGATCACACCCGCGATGCCGGGCAGCGTGAACGCCGCGTGATTCGCCGCCATCGCACCGACGATCAGCACAAGGTTGATCGCCAGGGCCAGCGTCGCGTTGATCCCGCACCAGAAGTAGTACACCGTCAGGAACCCGGCGCACATCAGGAACGAGTACATGCCCGCCCGCAGACCCGCGTCCAGGTTGTCCTTGCCAAGCTCCGGGGCCTGGTTGTTCACGCTGATCGGAGACTTCGAGAGCTTCGCCTGCAAAGCGCCGCCGCCCAGCACCCGCACGATGTACTCGATCTCGCTCTGGTCAAACTTGCCGGTGATCCGACCGCTCGACGAGATCGCCGATTCCAGCGTCGGTGCCGTGTACACCTGGTCGTCGAGGAGCACCGCCATCTGACGCTGCACGTTCGCACGCGTCAGGTCCCCCAGCTTCACCGCGCCACGAGCGTCCATCTCAAAGCGGATCGCCGGACGCCCCAGCTCGTCCATCGTCTGCCCGGCCGACGAAACCCGCCACGAGTCACCCTCGGTCGGCACCAGCTCTTTGCCGGGACCCGTGTAGCAGAGCATGTAGTAGTCGCCCTGGTAGAACTCGGCCACCGCCCCATACCGGCTCGCGAAGTACCCCGACACGTTCTCCGGAGACTCGAACAGGAAGTCCGCATCCTTCTTCTGGTCGACCCACGCCTCGATCTGGTTGATCTTGTACCAGTGCGCGATCCGCGACTCGACGTTCCGAGGCCCACGCTCCTGAAGCTGCGCACGAAGCTGGTTCTCCTCCGCCAACTCGCCCGGCTTCACCGTGATCCGGAAGCTCAGCACGCCCGCCCCCTGCAGCATTCGCACGAGGTCGTTCGGGTCGTCAAGGGTTTTCCGCTTCTTCATGTAGGCGGAGTGCAAAGCCAGCAACCGGTCGATCTCCGGCCCGCTGCTCGGGTGCACTTCTCGAATGTGCGCCTCCGCCAGCTCTCGCCGGCTCGGCAGCGTCACAACCTTCCGGCCGTCCTTCACCGTGCGCGTCTTCGTGCTCGCCGACACCACACCACGGATCTCGTCAGGCGAAACCACCGTCGCCAACACCGCCTGCTTCGCCTTGTCGTACGCCAGGCTCGCTGTCGCCACGTCCCCCACCATCGCACGCCGGGCTTCCTGATTGTCCTCCGGCAACGCGTTGTACGCCGTCGCCAATCCGGTCCACGTGTCGTAGGCCTTCGCCAGCTCATTCAGGAGCGACAGACGCGCCGAGATCCCGCCGGACAACGCCTCCAAGGCCTTCGCCCGCTCCTCCGAAGGCTTCGCCAACTCGCGATCCAGCCGGCTCTCCGTGATCTCAATCTTCGTCAGCTCGGCCAGAGCATCCTCGTAGGCCTGCTTCAGCTCCTTCACCTTCGCCGTCGGCAAAGGCATCGTGATCTCCAGCCGATCACGCCCCTGCGCAACAATCGAAATCTCCATCAACCCATCCGGGTCCACGCGCTCCTTCAGAACCGTGATCATCTGGTTGAGAACGCCCGCCGGATCCGGCTCGTTCTCCATCGATACCGAGTACACCAGGCTCACACCGCCCGCCAGGTCCTTGCCCAGCCGCAGCTTCTCACCAGGTGGCCACGCCACCAGCCCACACAGGGCTGTGACCGCCAGAATGATCACCAAACGCGTGATGATGCTCTTTTGCATGATGTTGACTTGCGATACGCGATCCACCGACGCCGCAGGCGACGGCCCGCCTCTGTTGTCCCTTTGCTCTTCTCGTACGCCGCGAACCGATCAGACCTTCACGGCACTCCCCTCGGGCTTCGCTTCAAGCACCGGCTCCGACTTCGTCCCGCTCGCGCGAACCACCTGCTGGATCGCCGACTTCGCGAACCGGATCCGGCCCTGCTCCACCGTCAGCACGACGTCGTCGTCGGCGATGTCCGCCACCGTACCGATCACGCCGCCGATCGTCTGAACCTTGTCACCACGGTGCAGCCCCTTCAGCATCTCCTGACGCTTGGCCTGCTCCTTCTTCTGCTGGCGCGAGCTCGTCCAGATCATGAACCCGAACACCAGGATCAGCGGCAGGAAAATCCACGATCCCAGCCCGCCCGTGCCCGTGGTCCCCGTCCCGGCCGGTGTCGCCGTCCCGGGCGCGCCGGTCGTCGGCACCGCCGTCGTCCCGCCCCCGCCCGCCGGAACCAACTGCTCCCCACCCTGCGCCTGACCGATCACGCCGGCCATCACACCCAAGTCAATGCTCACCTGAGACATAGATACCTTTCATCAGACAACACCACCACCCGCCCCGCCCAGCCCGGGTGCAAATCCAGACGCCGCTACGGGCCATCGCTCCGCGAAGCCCGTCCAGCAATCATCCCGGATTGCCGAACGAATGTCCAACATCAGCCGTTGGAAGTGCCTCAGATTGTGCAGGCTCACCAAAATCGGCCCCAACATCTCCCCTGCCATGAATAAATGTCGAATATACGCACGACTGAACCCCCCCACCCCCCGCCACCCATAAAGCTCCGGCGCGCACGCCTCGCAATCGCACCCCGCCTCGATCGGCCCCGCATCCCCCCCAAACTTCGCGTTCCGAAGCCGGATCTGCCCCGTCCGCGTGAACGCGTTCGCGTTCCGCCCGTTCCGCGTCGGCAGCACGCAGTCGAACATATCCACCCCCGCCCTCACCGCCGCGACGATGTCGCGCTCGTACCCCACCCCCATCAAATACCTGGGTTTCCCCTCCGGCAACAGCGGCGCCGTGTGCCGCACGACCCGCGCGATGTCGTCCGACGTCTCCCCCACGGCGACCCCGCCGATCGCGTACCCCGGCAGTTCCACGCCGCACACCTGCCCCGCCGACCGCGTCCGTCGCTCAAGGTCCGTCCCGCCCTGCACGATCCCGAACAGCGACTGCTCATCCGGCCGCCCGTGTGCCGCCTTGCACCGCTCGAGCCATTTCGCCGTCCGGTCCAGCGCCACGTCCAACCGCTTCTGGTGGTCGTACCCGCGCCGGCCCGCATCGCGCACCACCGCACGCTTGGCCCGCGGATCCTCGCTCGCGTCCGGAGCATCCGGCGACGCATCCGCCGCGGGCGGGCAGTCGTCGAACGCCATGATGATGTCGGCCCCCAGCGCGTTCTGGACGCGAATCGCCTCCTCCGGAGTCAACCGCACCATGCTCCCGTCGATGATCGACTTGAACGTCACCCCGTCGTCGTCCACGCTGTTCATGTCCGCCAGCGAAAACGCCTGATAGCCACCCGAGTCCGTCAGAATCGGGCGGTCCCAGTTCATGAACCGGTGCACGCCACCCATCTTCTGCACGAGTTCCGGTCCCGGTCGCAGCAACAGGTGGTAGGTGTTGTTCAGCAGGATCTGCGCGCCCGTCCGCTCCACCTGCTGCGGAAACAAGCCCTTTACGCTCCCCTTCGTGCCCACCGGCATGAAGGCCGGCGTATCGAACGAGCCGTGCAGCGTCGTCACGCGACCCAGCCGCGCACTCGACGTCGAGCACTTCCCAAGCACCTCAAACCGCAGCGCCGTCATGGCCGACCGTCCGCCTCTCGCCGACGGCGTGTCAGCTCCGCGAGTCGATCCTTCTCACGCTTCGTGAGGTTCGCGTGTCCAACCTGATTCACCCGGTCGAGCAGCGCATCCAGCTCAGACTCATCGTCCCGGGCGATCCGCAGCTTCGGGTTCCCCATGAGGTCCGAGGTCCGCACCTTCCGTGGCTTGCGCGAATCCGTCACCACATCCCAGAAGTCCCGCAGCAGGTGCGAGTGCCGAATGAAGAAGAACCCCGCCGCCGCGCCTCCAAGGTGGGCCGCCTCACCGCCGGCATTGTGCCCGCGGGTCAACACCGTAAACGTCGCGATCCCGACGTACGCGTAGGCGAGATACTTCAACTTCACCGGCACGGGCGGGATGATCAACTGCACCGTCGTGTTCGGCGAGATCCTCGCACACGCCACGATCACACCGAACACACCCGCCGAAGCCCCCACCAGCTGCGTCTGCGGGTTGTTGATCAGCACGAAGGGCAAGTTCGGGAGCATCGCCCCCAGCGCATTCAGCAGGAAGTACGTAAACGCCCCGAAGAGCCCGCACGTCAGGTAGAACGCCAGGTACTTCCGCCGCCCAAGCTGCTGCTCCACCATCGGACCGAACATGTACAAGCCGAACATGTTGAACGCGATGTGCATCAGCCCGCTATGCAGGAACTGAAACGTCAGAAACCGCCAGAACTGCAGCCCCCCGTCCCACGTCACCTTGTACGTCGAAAAATGCCCGATCTGCGTCATCAGGTCCGAGCCGCCGCGGACCGGCTGCTGCGTCACCGCCTGCAGCAAAAACACCCCGATGTTCACGATGATCAGCCACGCCGTCACCGACAGCATCGCCGGTCGCGAACCGAACCCACCGCCCCTGTTGAACACGTAATCCCTGTCGTAGATGCCCATGCGGCCCGTTCCATGGCCCCGTGTCCCGCGGCGAGTGCCCTTCACCCGCCCGCGAGCCGTTCGGCCCGTCTTGTATCGGCGAGATCCGTCCACATCCGGCAGCCGGTGCCTCAGATGCTACTCCAGCCGCCGCCTGCGCGTCATCGCCTTCAGGAAGGCCCGCTCATCATCCGTAATCGACCCCATCCCCCCCACCGAGATCTTCGCCAGTATCGCGTCCAGCCGCCGCTCGTCCTCGTCCCCACCACCATCCGCCTCCTGCACCGCCTCCGGACTCACCGGCGGCGTCACCCGCGTCAGCTCCCCCACAGCCCCGCCCCCCAGCCGAATCGGCTGCTCCAAAAACTGCGACCTCCTCAACTCAATCCACGTCGCCACCCCGCCCAACACCGCCAGCGCCATCAGCCGCGTCGACTCCATCGCCGCCCCCGCCAGCAGCACCGCAATCGCCGCCACAAACCCGATTTTCGCGACAAACGCCGCCGCCGCCGCGTCCCCAAGCCGCCGCTCCTGCCACGCCAGCAGCACGCGGCTCGCATCCAGCGGGAACATCGGCAGCACCAGGTTCGCCAGCAGCACGCACGCGTTCGCGTAGTACAACGACCACGCCCCGATCAGCACCAGCGGGTTCGCCCCCGTCGTCGCCCGCACCGAATCCAGGTCCTGCCCGATCGACCCTAGCGTCACCGCCGGATTCAGCGGACTCACCGACAGCTGCGCCCACCCGCCACCCAGCATCCACACCGCCGTTGCCAACACCGGCCACGCCAGCATCCCAAACAGCAACCCCCCCGACTCCGCCAGCGCCGGCTGCAACCCCGGAAAGACCCGACTCACCGGCGACGTGTGCGACACCCCGCCCAGCGGCCACAGCACCACCGTGTCCAACTGCCTCCCCATCGCCCTCGCAAACGCCGCGCGGCAGAGTTCCCTCGCCACCACCACCACGCAGAACGCCCCCACCAGCGAAGCCGAGTACACCAGCCCCAGCTTCCCGGGATGCAACGGCCCCAGCAGTTCCACCGTAATCCACAGCGGCATCAGGATGTGCAGCCGTACCCGCGTCCGGAAGAACCGCCCCAGCGGCAACGACCACGACAGCGGATCCTCACCCTCCCCAAGCACCCGCGCGAAGGTCGCCCGATCCCCCGGCCCCTGCCGCGGATCCCCGCCCTCTACCCCGTTCTCTCGCGAAGCCGGTTCCATATCAAGAGTGCTCAACGCCGCTCCGGTCGCGCCAATGCCACCTGAGCACCGTCGCGATCGTCTTTGCATCGACGATCTCGCCATCGGAGATCATCCGCATTACCTCATCAACCGGTGTCGAATGCACCGTGATGAACTCGTCTACCTCCGTCCGTTGCCCAACCGGGCGGAGGCCCCTCGCCAGAAACACGTACATCTTCTCGTCGGTCATACCGGGCGAAAGGTGATACCAGCCAAACCCCTCCACGGTTGCGGCCTCGTACCCCGTCTCTTCCACCAGTTCCCGTGCCGCGCAGTCCCGAGGATCCTCGCCCTTCCCCCTCGTCCCCGCCGGGATCTCCCAGAGGCAGTCCCCGATGGAGAGCCGGAAGTTGCGGATCAGCACGATCCGTTCTTCCCCGCCCTCCTCCAGCAAGGGCAGGATCACCACCGCACCCGGGTGCCTCACCACCTCGCGCACGACCTGGGTTCCGTTGCTCGCGCGGAACGAAACCTGCTCAAGATCAAACTTGGCACCCACGTGGATCGTCGTTCGGGTAAGGGTGGGGCTACCCTTCGGCGCTTCGGGCTTGTTCGGTTCGCTCACGCCGCCATCGTAGCGGATCCCCGCCAACCGCCCCCGCCCGAACTCACGATGCCCGCCGCCACCGCCGCTCCCATCCTCCGCCTCGTCAACGTCCACAAGAGTTTCGGCGCGCAGCCCGTCCTCGACGGCGTCAGCCTCGACATCGAACCCGCCAAGACCACCGTGGTCCTCGGCCCGTCGGGGTGCGGCAAGTCCGTGATGCTCAAGCACTTCATCGGCCTCCTCCGCCCCGACCAAGGCGAGGTCTACTACGACTCCCGTCGCGTCGACACCCTCTCGGAGTCCCAGCTCCTCCCCGTTCGCCTCAACGTCTCCCTCGTCTTCCAGATGTCCGCCCTCTTCGACTCCATGTCCGTCCGCGAGAACCTCGAGTTCCCCCTGGTCGAGCACACCAAGCTCACCCGCGCCCAGCGCACCACCAAGGTTCACGAGGCCCTCGCCACCGTCGACCTCGCCGGCGTCGAGGACAAGCTCCCCGCTCAGCTCTCCGGCGGCCAACGCAAACGCGTCGCCCTCGCCCGCGCCCTCGTCACCGCCCCGCGCGTCGTCCTGTACGACGAACCCACCACCGGCCTCGACCCGATCCGCTCCGACGGCATCAACGAGCTCATCCTGAAGCTCCAGCGCACGCTTGGCGTCACCAGCGTCGTCGTCACCCACGACCTCGTCTCCGCCCGCAAGATCGCCGACCGCGTCGTCATGCTCCTGGGCGGCCGGATCGCCGCCGACGGCACTTTCGCACAAATCGAGCGCCATCCCGACCCCCGCGTCCAACAGTTCATCGCCGGGCGATACGATCGCACCGCGGACGCCATTCCCGAAGCCACCCCAGCCCTCCCCGCCGACGCCCTCGCCCCCCCCGATCGGACCTAAGCCATGAGACCCGTCGTTCGCGACTTCCTGACCGGACTCACCGCCCTCGTTGGTATCGGTGGCCTCGTCGGCATGCTCTTCCTCTTCAAAGAGTTCTCCGCGCCCGGCGAGCAGTTCACCCGCTTCCAGGCCCACGTCGAAAACGCCGGCGGCCTCGACTCCCCCGCCCCGGTCCTCCTCAACGGCGTCCGCATCGGCCAGGTCGAAGGGGCCTCCGTCACCGACGGCGGCGCACTCCTCTCCATCCGCATCCGTTCCTCCATCAAGCTCCCCAAGGCGGCGCAACTCGTCGTCGACAAGGGCCTCATCGGCGACTCCTCCCTCCAGTTCGTCATCCCCGCCAGCCTCACCGCCGAGCAACTCGCCGACGTCGTGAAGGACATCTCCGCCGACCCCGCCTTCCGCTTCTCCGGCGGCATCGGCGCACAATCCATCACCGACAAAGTCGAGGCCATGGTCAAGGCCCCCATCGAACGCCTCGAAACCACCGCCACCAAGATCGAAGAACTCGCCTCCACCTACAACGAACTCGGGAAACGCCTCACCGACATGGTCGAGCCACGCACCCTCGCCGATGTCGAAGCCGGCGCCCAGCCCAACCTCCGCACCGCCGTCGAACGCGCCGACCGAGCCCTCGCCGCCGCCGAAAAGTGGCTCAACGACGAAGCCCTCCTCGCCCAGGTGAAGTCCGCCGTCACCCGCGCCGACACCGTCATCGCCGAGGCCCAGTCCCTCGTCACCACCTGGAAAACCGCCGGCCAAACCCTCACCGACGAAGTCGCCAAGACCCGCTCCGACGTCCAGGCCTTCCTCGCCAAGGCCGACGAGAGCCTCCTCTCCGCAAAGTCCGCCGCCGACTCCATGACCGGCATTCTCGAACGCGTCTCCAAAGGCGAAGGCACCGTCGGCCAGCTCGTCGCCAATCCCGACCTGTACAACTCCATCAAGGCCGCCGCAGATCGTCTCGACCTCACCCTCACCGAAATCCAGCTCCTCGCCGAGCGCTACCGCAAGGAGGGCCTGCCGATCAAACTCGGCGGCTAATCCGCACATGACCCTTCGCCGCGTCCCATCCGACTTCACCGTCCGCGAATGCCCCGCCCCCGCATTCCTCGCCTCCCTCGCGCCCGCCGGCTCCGCGACCAATCGCAACGCCGTCTACGAACTCACCAAGACCTCGCTCTCCACCCCCGAGGCCGTCGGTCTCATCTCCAAATCCCTCTTCCTCCGCCCCGGCATGATCGACTACGCCGGTCTCAAGGACAAACACGCCGTCACCACCCAGCTCATCTCCATCCCCGCCAAGAACTCGCGGATGGCCGCCGACCTGAAGCCCAACCTCGTCGCCGAGGGCTACACCGCCCGCCTCCTCGGCTGGGCCGCCAACCCCGTCACCGCAGAGTCCATCACCGGCAACACCTTCTCCCTCACCGTCCGCGACCTTACCCAGGACGCCTCCGACGAAATGGCCCGCCGCGCCGCCCTCCTCGCCCGGGGCACCTCCCTCATCTTCATCAACTACTTCGGCGACCAACGCTTCGGCTCCGCCCGCCACAA
>JBIKMF010000237.1:0-6612 GCA_044359425.1 Phycisphaerales bacterium | reverse complement strand
GGAGTCGGGCAAGGCTCACGGGTAGCCGCGGATGGGGGCGGAGTCGTGGTCGTCGAGGGTGGCGAGGCGGTCGCGGATGGCGGCGAGGAGGGCGGATTCGCGGCCGGAGTCGCCGAAGTGACCGACGCGGGCCTCGAGGTCGATGGCTTGCCCGCGGCGGGCGGCGAGAACGAGGACGGGCTCGTCGTTGCTGGTGATGAGGTGGAAGGCGCGGGGCTTGGCGGGGTCATCGGCGATGACGTCGACGAGTCCCATTTCGACTTTGAATCCACCGGCGAGGACAGCGGCGTCGAGATCATCCCAGTCGCCGGTTACGGAGAGTGTCTGGGGTACGGAGGTGTACGAAGCGGGCTCGGGGCGATGAACGCACGCGGAGAGGAGCAGGAGGAGGGCGAGGGGGAGGAGGGGGCGCATGGGGGATTGTTGGGGGGGAGTTGAGGGGAGGGGGGAGGGTGGATGCTGATTGAGGGGGGTGGGGCTTGTTGGTCACCAAATCATGCGACAGCCGTTGTTCGGCTCACGTTCCGTTGCCGGTGCCCCAGCGGAACTTGCGGCTCAGTATCGCGGCGATCAGGGCTTCGGATTCGTAGGTTGGGGCCTGGCTTCGCAGTTCGGCCGCGAGCTCGTTGCCCTGGCGGAAGCGTTCTTGGCCGTGCTCGTCCCAGAGGTAGTACACGAGTGTGTCTACGCCCGCGGCCTCAGCGGCGAGGAGTTGGATGGCGGTCATGAGCACGTGGTTGCCGCCGTAGGCACCACAGCCCCAGAATCCGGTGTGAATGACGCACGCCGAGCCCGGCTGAGTTGCTTCGGTTTCGCGGCGTGCCGCGAGGAAGCCGCTAAACGCCGCGGTGATCGCCATGCGAAGTTCGGTGGCTCGGTACTCGTCCCTGCCATAGGCCGGGGCTTCGATAACGAGGACGTTCGATCGTTGCGGCGGATCGAGGATCTCTGCGGCGTCCATTACCTCGGCCAGGGGCGCGTTGCTGAAGTTGCGGCCGTAGAGCCAGTGGGCTCGGCCGAGGTCGGGGCGAGGTTCGGTGTGGAAACGGATGCGTCTCTCGGCGCCGCGGATGAGGATCGGGGTTGGATGACCGCGATCGGTGACGCGCGTCGATGCGCCGGTTGCAAGCATCGCTTCCCTGACGGACGCGAGCACAGGATGCTCGAAGACCTGCACCTCGTCCTGCGCGAAGCAGCGATCCGCGTAGAACTCGAAGAGGTCGCCGGCGGCGAAGTTCACCCACCAGTCGACGGAATCCTGGCCGGTGGGTTCGTACATGAAGCCGCCTGCGCGGGTGACGAACGTCGTACAAGGTTCCTTCGCCACGTTCGCCGCGCACGGAGGGACTCCGATCCACCTCGAGACGGACACCACGCCGGCTTGCTGCGCGCCGCTCGGGCATTTCGCGCGCAGGATCGCTCGCTTGTGCGGATGGACGAACCGCGGCGGGAACCTCGAGTTCAGCTCTTCAGCTGGCCAGGAATGCTGGTAGGCGGGTGGAGCCAGCGTGGTCGGTGGGCGGCGTGAGAGCTCTTGTAGCCGAGCGTAGACAACTTCCATGAGTTCTTCGATGTCGTGCGCGCGGCGGTCAATGTCCGCGAGGTGCGAGCGAAGCTCGCACCGGAGCCGATCGAGGTCTCGCATCGTCTCACGGAGCATATGTGGATCTACGATGGTTGAGAGCGATCCTGGCAACCCGGCGGAGCTTGCCTTGGCGATGTCGAGCAGATCCGCCAGTCGCTCGATTGAGGTGTAGCTCACTGAGGTCCAACCCTCCGGGGTTGGTTTCGGGAACCCGAGAAGTCGCCCGAGTGCGATCGCATCGCACCACTTTCTTTCTTTACCCGCTTGCTCGGTGAGCATGGACTTTCTCCTTAAAACGGAATCGTGTCAGTCGCCAATGAGTCGTTCGTGGGCCAAGTGCCGCGGCGGACCCGAGGCCGCGCCGCGGCCGATGTCAGAGATTTGACAGAAGATGCTTGAGATGCAGCGCGAGGCGGTTGTAGGGCCCCCAATCCGGCCCTGGCATGAGCGGGATCTCTCGTGTGAGCTGCGCCACTCGTTTCAAATCGCGGATCGCCTCGCTGAAGCTCGGCTCGGCTTCGACTTCTTTGAGGAACTTGCGGAACTCCAGCTCCCGGGGGGCGAGCGCACCGATCAGTATCTTCATGACTCTGATGGGTGGGACGCGGTCCTCCATGTACTCAACGAAGCGGTTGACGAAGTGGAGCAGATCGGCAACGGACGACGCCGCGGCATCGAAGTCCGGGATTGCTCCATACGAAGCCTCATCGAGGTCTCCCCAAGCCTCCTCGAGCTCCCGATCGCCGAAGAGCTGAGCGCGGAGTTCGTAGTGCAACTGCAGCTGCGGGTAATAGCTCGAGTAGACTCTCGCGAAGAACAGTCTGTCGTAGAGGCTGTCTCCCGCGTGCTCGCAACTCCAGTTGAACTCGACGAGTCCCACTTCCGCACCGTCGGGCGAAGCGGCGGTATCGATAAGGGTGATGAGTTCGCGAAGGCTGAGCGGCGTTGGAGTGGGCTGCTGAGCGACCTCCCAGCCACCGGTTTCCGGATACTCGTCGAACGCCTCGTAGGAGTACATTCCATCTCGGTAGGTGGCGCACACGATGAGCACATCGCCGGTCGTGGATTTGAGGCTGATATCGGCGATGGTCGTGGTGTCGTCATCGAGCGGCGGGAGATACTCACCACCCATCAGCGACGGGTGAATCGAACCGAGTTGTTCGCGAAGTGCCGGACTGAGGCGGTCCGCGAAGAGCTCAGGCGATAGTCCCTCCAACTCGGCTTGTCTGCGTGCCTCCAGCAGCATGTCGCGCCGTGCGCCGACGATGTTGGGCGGGATCTCGAAAGGGGATTCTCGGTAGGACTTCGGCCGGAAGTCGTAGTTGATGACGACCGGCTCCTGCTCCCAGGGGTGCTTGGTATGTGCCTTTCTCTTTGCCATGAGCGATCTCCATGGCACCGAGAGTCACCAGTCTGAAAAGGGCCGCTCCCCACGCGGGGAACCGTTTTGCAGAAGGTGATCTCAGGCCAGAAGCCTTCGAACCCGACGCCGCATCGCCCTTTTCGGGGCTGGCCTCAGCACCGTGGCCCCCGCGAAGTTCGCTAGGCTCGGTTGCCGCCCGGGGATGTGAGGCCTCCCGGGACTCTGGATGCTGCGACAGCATACCACGAGAGCGAAGTACGGTCAAGTGGTTACGGGTTCAGATGCGCGGTGACGAGGGCCTTGTGCTCCGTGCGTTTCACCTCTCGCAACCCCGCTGGGGAGAGGCCGTCATTTAGACCATTGGGCCCACTTCGCTTCCAGAAAGTAGCCGCGATCGGACGCGTCGGCCAGGATCAGGCAGAGGTCCTCAACTTGCCCCTCGCGTGAAGCGGACTTGCGCATGAGCAACAAGACGATGTCGCGATCTGAACGCCAATACCACATCGCGGCCACGGGAGTGTCGCGCCTTTCAAACGATGGGCGAAGAGGGGCATTCTCCTTCGTGAGGGCGGTACAGAACTCTGTGACAGTGTGCATCTCGACGGGTGTCAGGCGGGACGCCCGAATCTCTATGACCTTGCCGCGGTTAACGTCAACGATTGCATTGTCAAACAACGAACCAACAAGTCTGAGTTGGTAGTAATCCTGGATCTCATTCTTCACGAACGCTTCACGAGGAAGGTCGGAAGCACTATTCCCGATGGCCATGCCGAAGTCGGACAGTGGCAATCGAAATCGAGCGGGAGTCGGCTGCACGAACAGCCACAAGAGCCCAACGACACCAGCGACAGCTGTAATCCAAAGAGACCAACCGTTCCACCTATGGGTATTACATAATATAGCAGCACCCCGCTCTCGAAGATCGCAGGTGGTACTGCTCGGTCGCCGGATCGGACTGGTGCCCCGCGTACCCGATCCGGTTTCCGCTGGCCAGGCTGAGTTGACCCGCGCCCGCTGGCAACCTGCCGGCAGTGGTCCATGCCGTGCTCATCCAGCCGTGATCCCAGCTCGCGTAGAAGTCGGTGACCTCGTCACCATCCACCGCGCCGTTCCGGTCCACGTCCGCCTCGGCAATGTTGTTGTCTTGGTCCTCCAGGAACGCGATCGTGTCGTCGCCGTCGACATCCCCGTCGGCGTCGAAGTCGCCATTGACGAACGGGTACACCGTCGCCTCACCGCATGCCGAGTACCGCACCCACTCGCTGACGGCGCTGTCGCCTTTCAGCAACGCGACTACATCGCCCAGCCAGTTCTGGCAGTAGTACCGCCGCTCCTCCAGCGTGTCGTCGTTGCTGCCCGGCGCATTGTCCGACGGCACCGTGCACCTCAGTTTCGTAGGATCACTGTGCGAAGCGCACCATCGCGCTCAGCGAAAGATGGTAGGTCGAAGTGGCCAAACTCGCCAAGAGCCAGTTTCCGCTCGCAATCACTACCGATGCTGACAGGAAGTCTGTTCTCGACATCTAGCAGATGTTGTTCGAACGTCTGATGGGGACCGGCTCGTCGATCGTCGAGGCCAAGCCGATGGCGGTCGTCGCGAGGGCTCACTGAGCTTGATTGCTCTCCTCTGCCCCTCCGGGGCAGGATTGCGCGGGCACGCTTTGTTCCACGGGTTGCGCCCGCGAAGCGCGGGCTTCACCCGTGGCTACACCCCTGCGCCCCGTTGGGGCGAAGAGGAGGAACGTCGGTTTGGGTGTTTTCCACTCAGCGGGTACTGCGCTTTGTGCAATTCCTCTGCCCCTCCGGGGCAGGATCGCGCGGGCGGAGACGGTTTCCACGGGTTGCGCCCGCGAAGCGCGGGCTTCACCCATTCTATGAAGCCGGGTTTGTCAAGCGATGTGTGCGTTGAAGGTGGTTTTTCATGCGGGTTGATCCGACCGCTCGTCGCTACGCAAGGGGTTGCTTCAACTTTCTATCCAGGCGGTCGCGGCTGCGGAGTTGATTCTCCTGATCGGGCCATCCCGGCGCCGCGGGCCTACTTGACTTCATGCAATCGACGGACGCCCACTCTGGCTAACAGCCCCTCTCGGGTACTACCGGGTGGACCGGGCGGTCCGTCTTGATCAACCTCTTTGTCGCGGGCAACGCTCGCGTGCCGCGCGGGTGGTCGGGGGAATGTGGATCCTTCTTGGTTTGGGGCTGGCTACAGCCCTGCGCCCCGTTGGGGCGAAGAGGCGGAAGGTCGGTTTGGGTGTTTTCCTCGCAGCGGGTACTGCGCTTTGTGAAACTCCTCTGCCCGTCCGAGGCGGGATTGCGCGGGCACGCTTTGTTCCACGGGTTGCGCCCGCGAAGCGCGGGCTTCACCCAGGGCTACAACGCTGCGCCCGTTGGGGCGAAGTGGCGGAACGTCGGTTTGGGTGTCTCCCTCGCAGCGGGTGCTCCCCCAAAGATCGGGTTTTATCGGGGTATTGTGATCCCAGGACCCAAACCGGCCGAAGAACCCGTGCGGGGGGTGTTTGGGTTGGGAAGGGTGTGGAGCAGGACCGGGGTCGGGTTGCTACACTGTTGGTTGTCCGGTCGGTCTCGGGAACGGGATCGGGTGGGATTGAGCCTGTCGCCGCATTCGTGCGGCGCGGGCGGAAAGTGAAGTCCTTCACGAGATCGCGGGTGTGCCGCGGAGCGTGGGGGCAACGGAACATCGGTCCGGCGGAGCGGTCGTGCGGCGCGTGTGCGTCGCCCCCGCGTCGGATTGGACGAAGGAAGAACCACTTTCGGCGATCGCGGCGGTGCCGCGGGAGTTCGCGGGAGTGGGAGATGATCGCGGGGGCGGGCGAGGGCGCTGAGAGCGTCGCGCCGCCGGCGGTTGTCGCGAGGGTTCTCGGCGTGAAGCGCGGGGGACCCGGATCGAGCGGCGTGCGGGCCAAGAGTCGCGCGTGCCGGGCGGATCACGTCCGATCGACGAAGCCAGGACCGATCAGAGCGTGCCACGAAGGGCGCGCGGAAGGGTCGGTGTGCTTTGGCAGAATCTCAGATGATCATCAACTACGTGCCTGGCGAGGAATGCCGGGTGGCGATCGTTGAGGACGGCAAGCTCGAGGAGCTGTACGTCGAGCGGTTTGCGAACGCGAACCGGGTGGGGAACATCTATGTTGGTCGGGTGGTGAACGTGGAGCCGGCGATCCAGGCGGCGTTCATCGATTTCGGCATTGGTTTGAACGGCTTCCTGCACGTGTCGGATCTTCACCCGCGGTACTTCCCGGGCGAGGGCGACGACACCACCGAGCGGGTGGGGCACAAGACGCCCCGTCGCGAGCGGCCCCCGATCCAGCACGCGCTGCGTCGCGGGGACGAGGTGATCGTGCAGGTGCTGAAGGACGGCGTGGGCTCGAAGGGCCCGACGGTGACGAGCTACCTGTCGATCCCGGGTCGGTTCCTGGTGATGATGCCGCAGATGGACAACATCGGCGTGAGCCGGAAGGTTGAGGACGACGAGCAGCGTCGGCAGATGCGGGAGATTCTGGATCAGCTCGAGCTGCCGGAAGGGTTCGGGTTCATCCTGCGGACGGCGGGTTTCCAGAAGACCAAGACCGAGCTCAAGCGGGATCTGTCGTATCTCCAGCGGCTCTGGAAGGACATGGAGCGGCGGCTGAAGACGGGCGGGAAC
>JBIKMF010000247.1:0-6252 GCA_044359425.1 Phycisphaerales bacterium | reverse complement strand
AACTCCGTCGCCAGTCTCGCGGCGAGACCCTGGTGTACGGCAAGGGTTCCGACGATCACAAGGCGGCGGTGGTCGGCGATACCGTTGGCGATCCATTCAAGGACACGTCGGGACCATCGCTCAACATCCTCATCAAGCTCATCTCGATCGTTGCCGTGGTGTTCGCCGGGCTCGTCGTGAAGTTTGGTCCGCTGCTCGGTGACCTCATCGGCCTTTGACCCTTCATGCCCACCCACCACACCATCACCGCGTCGCGTCCCTTCCTGCGTGCGAACTTCGCCGCGCACGCGGAGCCTGTGCTCTCGGTTGCATCCGGGGATTCTGTAACGATTCGCGAGATCCCCGACGTCGCGTGGGGTATCGAGCCCCCGACCTCCACGACCGAGCCCCGCCGCAAGATCGAGCCGCGAGATCCGGTCGCGGACCGAGGCCCTTGCCTGCTCGGACCGGTCAAGGTGGAAGGGGCGGAACCGGGCGATGCGGTTGAGGTCCGGATCGAGCACCTCCGCACGGCGGCGTGGGGATGGACCTACTCGGGCCAGGGCCTCGCGACTGCGGCCTACAACGCGGCGCTCGGCATCGGCGACGCGCCGCTCACGCTGGTGCGGTGGTCGATCGACGATCGCGAGTGCCTCTCATCGGGCGCCCAGCGGGTCCCGGTTCGTCCGTTCCTTGGCATGATTGGGCTGGCACCGGCTGATGCCGGAGCGTGTCCCTGGACTCCGCGCGCAACCGGCGGCAACATGGATTGCCGAGAGCTCGTTGCGGGAGCAACGCTGTGGCTGCCGGTCGAGTGCTCGGGGGCAATGCTCTATGTTGGCGACGGCCATGCCGCGCAGCAGGGCGGTGAACTGAGCGGAACCGCCATCGAAACCATGATGCTGGAGGCGTCGCTGCGTCTCACGCTGCACAAGGGGGCCGCACTGCGAGGTCCACTCGCGCGGACCGCGGAGGGCCTGGTGACCTTCGGCTTCGCACCGACGCTCGACGCAGCGGCGGAGATTGCGGTGAACGGGATCCTGGACCAGATGATCCAGCAACTCGG
Organism: Phycisphaerales bacterium; assembly: GCA_044359425.1. Taxonomy (GTDB): domain Bacteria; phylum Planctomycetota; class Phycisphaerae; order Phycisphaerales; family UBA1924; genus JBEIUO01. The sequence continues at coordinate 5,207 of JBIKMF010000247.1, read as the reverse complement.
CGTTTCTCGCGCGGAGGCCTTGGCCCTCGCGAGTTCGTGCGTGGACCTGCGGATCACGCAGATGGTGAATCCGCATCGCGGCGTGCACGCGGTGTGGAGGTCGAACCCGGGTTGATCAGCCTCCGGTCTTGGCCGGAGTCTCCTGCTGTGCCTTCGTCTCTCGCTTCTTCGCGTCGAGGTACGCCCCGTACGCTGCGAAGGTCATTGCCGCGGGGATGAACGCCTTCTCGCCCGCCTTCATCGCCACCATCTCGAAGTTCGTCAGCCGCTTCTCGCGCACGTCCTTCGTCAGATCGATCACCACGTTGTCGAACGTCGTGATGATGCTCCCCCACAACCGAAACTCCTTCTCGGTCTTGGGCATGAACTGATTCACGCCTGGCAGATTCGTCGGCAGAACGAAGTACCACTTCCCGTCCTCCGCCTTTTTCATGATCATCCCGAGCGGAGGCATCACCGTCTGGCCGTCCCACATCAGCGCGGCGGTGTTGTCGTTCACCGGCACCGTCGTCAGCCGGCCGTCGGCCTCCTTCAACCACGCGTAGGGATCGGCGAACAGTCGCTTCATCGCGTCCTGCATCGCCTGCTCCATCTCCGCCCGCTCCTTCTCGGATGGACGCTTCCGCCGGCCGCCCATCGCCTGCTTGGACAGCACCCCGACCAGCGAGGTCGCCTTTCCTTCCGCCGCGGCCGTCTTTGCACGCTCCCGCAGCTCCCCCACTTCCTTCGGGAACGCCATCTCGAGCTCGTTCCCGAGCGCTTGGATGTTGCCGAGGAACACCCCCGTACGCCTCATGAGCTTTCGCCAGTTTTCGTTCTCGGCGTAGATGAGGGTGGAGAGTTGCTTGGCCTTGCCCTTCTCGACGAGCATTTTGGCGGTTCGGATCGTCTGATCGGGCGTGTCCTGCCCGTAGTCGTCGGAGCAGCCAACGCCGGCGACAAGCCACGCGGCGAGGAGCACCAAGACCGACCAAACCTGGAGAAACCGGTGCGGCGTATTCATGCAGATCCCTTCGCGGGGGCCAAGCCCCCGGATACCCGAATCTACGCCTATCGCGGGCCGCCGTTACGGGCTTAGGACGAGGTCCGGTCCACGATGCGGTACAGATCACGCTCGCCGCGGCCACGAACCGGGTAGTCCTTGCGGAGGGGGTGGCCGGGGTAGTCCTCCCAGAGCAGAATCCGGCGGAGGTCGGGGTGGTTGCGGAAGCGGATCCCGAACAGGTCGAAGACCTCGCGTTCCATCCACTCGGCGCCGGCCCAGAGGCCGGTCACACTCTCCAGAACGAGCCCGGGGTCCTCGACGGTCCCGTCGGTGGGCAGGGTCGGGTCTACGAACGTTTTGACGAAGAACCGGTCGTCCCGCGAGAAGCTCACGAGGTTATAGACCACCGCGAAACGACCCGGCATCGGCGTCGGGTAGTTCAGGTAGTCGACTCCGCCGAGGTCGCTGAGGAAGTTGTACCCGCACCGGGCGTCGGTCTTGAGGAAGGTCATGACCGCCAGCAGGTCCTTCGGCTCCACGATGAGCGTGGACTGACCCCGGTACTCCGTGGCCCGGAGCTTGAGGCCGGCGAAGGCCTGCTTCACTACCCCAAACACCGGGTGGTCCAAACTCGCCTTCGTGTTCGCGTCAGCCATGGCTGGTTGGTGTCCTTTTGGATCTGAAAGCCAAGTGTAGCCCTCACGCGGCTCCCGCATCCTCGCCGTTCCCCGAGCCCCAGACCACCGACCGCAGGGCTTCGTCCGCCCGGGTGTCCCCTTCGAGGAGGATGACGGGAATCTCCGGGCGGCCGCAGGCCCCCCACCAGCGGATCACCTCGCGGTCGAAGGCCTCGTGCCCCCCGAACTCCCTGTGCAGAAGTCGATCTCCGTCTATCGCACAGGAAGAAACCACCACCGCCCCAAGTTGCTCGCTCGTCCCCAGGACCTCGAACATCCGCCGGAGGTGATCCCCTGCCCGCTCGAGCAGGCGCGGGACCATCATCGACACCGGGTCGAGCACGAACTTCCACCGAGGGCGGGCCCGGACGAAGCTCAGCACACTGGGCGCATCGGCCACGGCACCGCCCGCGAGGGGCCAGACCCAGCATTCGCCCTTCACGGCGGCGGCGTGCCGGTCCGCGCGATCCATGAACGCGGCTCGGGCGGTGGGCATCCAGGCAGGGCCCAGGTCCTCGCTCCACACACCCCCGACCACGATGACGCCCTCGGGCGGCGCAGCGGTATCAAGAGGATTCCCCAGATTCACAATGGGCATCCGGCGTTCGCCGGCATGGACCGCACCGTTCACCCCGCCGCTGAGTTTCGCGCACCAGTGCCAGATCGCCATGCACGAGATTAGTCTCGAGGAACTCGGCCGGGGGGAGAGGGGTCGAGTCGAAGGGCTGCGGGCGGGCGCGGGTCACTCCCCCACGTTCGCGGCGCAGCACCATTGGCAGGCCCGCGACGCCCATTTCGACCTCGCGGCGGGCGTTGAGGAGGCGGCAGCACATCCGGCAACACAACCGCGCACAGCCGCGCCCAACCCGCACCAACCCGGCGACGCCTTCGCGGCGACGGGAAGCAGAAAACCCACGAATCAAGGGGTTTTGATGCGCAGTGGTTCCGAGTGTGATTCGGTGGGCGCACGAAAAACCCCTGCCGAAGCAGGGGTAATGCCCCCCGAAGGACTCGAACCTTCGACCCGCTGATTAAGAGTCGGACCGGCACCCACGCGGCGCACGATGCGGAAGAGTCGCAATTGCCTGTTATTGAAGCGGTTAGGCACTGGCTTCGGACTGACTCCGGACTGGTCTGAGCACTGAAGTCTGTGCCAAACTGGCACAAATCTGGCACATCCAGTCTAGGGTCTCACTGACCGTGCGGGGCACTGTTTCAGACCCGAGCAGCGACTCGCGAATTGGGCTAGAGTCTCCCGCCGTCTTCGAGAATCGCGTTGGAAGTGATCCAGTTGACTTCCAAGCGGCATGGCCACTACGATCACTTGTGAAGCCTCCTGTCCAGGAAGAATTCGATTTTGTCCTACCTGCTGTCCGCGGCATTCAAGCCGGACGGGAGTTTTACGTCGTCATGTGCCCGTTGAAGGTGCTGTCACGGCTGTTCCACCTCCCTGCAACCGGACTTGCTCCCCACCTTCGTGCTCAGAGAGCTCTCAACAAGGGCCGGATTCCGCAGCTCGTCCGTTACGTCTCCGAGAACCGACAGAGCTACGTGTTTTCGTCCCTTGCCGCGTCAGTGGATGGCGAAGTCAAATTTGTGCCCGCGAGTGACAACGGTAAGCTCAAAGGAGCTGGCGTCTTGTCGATACCGGTTGACGCTCGATTACTGGTCAACGACGGACAGCATCGCCTTGAAGCGCTTCAGCGTGCTCTTTCGGAACATCCTGAATTGAGCAACGAGAACATCTCGATCGTCATCTACGCCGATGCGGGGCTCCAACGGAGCCAGCAGATGTTCGCTGACCTCAATCGTTACGCAATCAAACCAACCCGGTCGCTCAATATTCTGTACGACCATCGCGATCCGATGGCAGAACTCGCCCGTGCTCTGACCGACTCTGTGCCAGTGTTTTCCGGCATGACTGAGATGGCTGCGAACACGATCTCAAATCGCGAGCGAAAACTGTTCACGCTCAACGCCATCTACCACGCCACACAACACCTGCTCGGGCGACGGACCAGGGAGCCGGTGACCGCGAAAGAAGCAGAGTCTGCTCGGGCATTCTGGATCGAAGTCAGTTGCCACATGAAGGATTGGCTGGACGCGGCGGCTGGAAAGAAGCACCCGTTTGAGATGCGTAAGACACGTGTGCATGCACACGGAATCGCTCTTCAAGCCATCGCGATCGCCGGTAACTCGCTCATGACGGAAGACCGTCGCCATTGGAAGCGCCGACTTGCTGGCCTCGCTGATATCGACTGGTCAAGGTCCAATACCGACCTGTGGGAAGGACGAGCCATGTCGGGCGGGAAAATCTGCAAGGCTGGCAACCATTTGAAACTCACCGCAAACATCGTAAAGCGAGCACTCGGTGTCACGCTTTCCCCGAGCGACACCAGTGTGGAGCAAGCACATGAACCTACCCGTCCTGAACAACTTCATCGATCCGAAAAAGACCACACTGACGCCAAAGAGCCTCAACGATCTGCTCCAAACGGTCGCGGAGCTGTATCTCGCCGACGAAAAGCCGTGGGTAATCGGGTATAGCGGCGGCAAAGACTCGACGGCAGTTCTTCAGGTCATCTGGAATGCCCTGGCGAAGCTCCCCAAGCGGCAGCTCACGAAGACCGTTTACGTCATCGCTTCAGATACGCTTGTCGAGTCACCGGCAATCGTCAAGCACTTGAATACCACGCTTTCCAGCATCGCCGAAGGTGCGTCGCGGGCTGGCATCCCGATCGTTACGCAAAAGGTTGTTCCGGAACTCGACAACACCTTCTGGGTCAACCTGATTGGTAGGGGTTACCCGGCACCGTACAACCGTTTCCGTTGGTGTACTGACCGGATGAAAATCTACCCAGCCACCAAATTCATCACCGAGCAGATCACGAAGCACGGTGAAGTCGTTTTGATTCTCGGAGCTCGCAAATCTGAAAGCGCAACCCGCTCGCAGGTGATGAGCGGCCGCAAGAAGGTTGGAGAGCACTTTTCACGGCACTGCGACATCGCGAACGCCTGGGTCTACACACCCCTCGAAGACTGGCGGACCGAGGATGTGTGGATGTACCTCTTGAACGGCAATGCGCCCTGGGGCGGCGACAACCGTGAACTCGTCACGATGTATCGCAATGCCCAAGCCGGAGAGTGTCCGCTCGTCGTTGACAAGACCACTCCGTCGTGCGGCAACAGCCGCTTTGGTTGTTGGACGTGCACGGTCGTGGAACGCGACAAATCCATGGAAGCGATGGTCGATGCCGGAGAAGAATGGCTGGAGCCGATGCTCGCCTTCCGTAACTTTCTAGCTGAAACTCAGAACCCGGAGCGGAAGCGGGACGTGCGAGATCATCGCCGTCGCTCCGGCAAAGTGCAATACTGGGGCGAAGGCGACAACAAGAAGATTGTGTGGGGGCCGTACAAACTGGAGTTTCGTCGCGAGCTTTTGAAACGACTACTCGAAGCCCAAGTTCAGGTGCAGACCCTCGGCCCCAATCCAGGGGAAGCGCTCATCACCCATGACGAGTTGCTCCGCATTCGTCAGATCTGTC
>JBIKMF010000015.1:0-22906 GCA_044359425.1 Phycisphaerales bacterium | reverse complement strand
GCCTCGGTGCCGGCGGGCGCGGCGAGCCTTGGCTCGTTGGAGGGGCTGAAGACGCGGGTGTTTGACAGCTCGGCGAGCGTGGGTGGGGTGGTGCTGGGGTCGCTGGACAAGGCCGGCGATGGTGCGCAGCAGGTGACGATGTCGGTGGTGGGGGCGGGGGTGGGGTCGATCAAGCTTTCGAAGCACTTCCTGTCGGTGAAGGAAGACTTTCAGGTTGAGGTGCAGGCGGAGCATTTCTTCAAGCCGCAGGTGACGACGCCGTTCGCGGCGTTGTGGTTGGAGGTTGGGATTCCCGGGGCCGCGGCGAAGAAGCGGGTTTCGCTTTTCCACGACGCGGGCGGGCCTGTGTGGCGAGCGGTGCAGGGGAAGACTGGTGTTTTCGAGGCGTTTGTGGACGACGCGTCGGGTGCGGCGGTGCTGCGGATCGAGCGTGCGGTCGAGCTGACGCCCAAGGCGTTTGAGATCGGTTTCCGTCAGACGGTGCAGAACCTGTCGGCGATGCCCTTGGATGTCGTGTGGGTGCAGATGGGCCCGGTGGACCTGCCGCAGGATTCGACGTCGTACGGCGGCGATAAGCGGCGGATCCGATTTGGGTATCTGCTGGCTCCGGCGTATGACCCCACGCGTCAGCAGGTGCTCGCGGGCGAGCACTCCCATGCGCGGCAGAGCGTGCTGGGGAACGCGGCGGAGATCGAGATCACGCAGTGGCCGAACGAGACGTCGATGAAGGAGCAGCACGAGCTGTCGTGGGTCGGGTTTACGAACCGGTACTACGCGACGGCGGTGTATCCGCTGATCGACACGGCCGCGGCGAAGACGGACAAGACCTTCTCCTGGATTGACCGGGTGACGCGCGATCAGATGGGGCCGCCGGGGGGCGAGGTGGTGGGGCTGCGGCTGTACTCGAAGGTGCGGACGCTGGCGCCGGGCGGTTCGACGGATCTGTCGATGGGCGTGTACGCGGGGCCGATGGACAACCGGGCGTTCAAGGCGGAGGCGCGGGCGGCGGCGTTGAATCTGAAGAAGCTGCCGTACTACAACTTCGGCGGGATGTGCGCGTTCTGCACGTTCGAGTTCCTGACGTCGTTCCTGCTGTGGCTGCTGACGTGGCTGCACTCGCTGGTGGGGGACTGGGCGATTGGGATCGCGTTGCTGGTGGTGGTGGTGCGGACGTGTCTGCACCCGCTGACGAAGTCGACGCAGATCCGGATGGCGCGGTTTGGCAAGCAGATGTCGGGGATGGCTCCGAAGCAGAAGCAGATCCAGGAGAAGTACAAGAGCGACCCGAAGAAGCTGCAGGAGGAGATGGGCAAGCTGTGGCGGGAGGAGGGCGTGAGCCCGCTGGGAATGCTGGGGTGTCTGCCGACGTTCCTGCAGACGCCGGTGTGGATCGCGCTTTCCGCGACGCTGTACTTTGCGGTGGAGCTGCGTCACGAGGGGGCGTTCTACGGCGTGTTCCAGGCGATCCAGCCGAAGTCTTCGCCGTTCTGGTACTTCCTGGGCGACCTTGCCGAGCCCGATCGGCTCGTGTACTTCGGCAAGACGGTCTTCAACGTGCCGATGCTGGGGCCGATCGAGTCGATCAACGTGCTCCCGCTGGTGCTGGGCGTGGTCTTCTTCATGCAGCAGAAGTACCTGAAGCCGCCGCAGACGACGGAGATGACGCCCGAGCAGGAGTTCCAGCAGAAGCTGATGCAGTGGATGATGGTGATCATGTTCCCGCTGATGATGTACAACGCGCCCTCGGGGCTTGCGCTGTACTTCCTCGTCAACTCGGCTCTGGGCATCATCGAGGCCAAGTACGTCCGGTCGCACATGGACAAGTACGACCTGCTCAACACCGAGAAGATGAAGGCCCGCAAGGCCGGCGGCGGCGGGTTCATGGCGAGGCTTCAGCAGATGGCGGAGCAGAAGAAGCAGGACATGGAACGCAAGGCCCGCGACCAGCGCGGCCGCTGATCGCGACGGGGAACCGTGAACACCAACGACACCATCGCGGCGTGCGCATCCGCTCCCGGGAGGTCGTCGCGGGCGGTCATCCGTGTCTTCGGCCCGGGGAGTGCCGGCATCTTCGCTCGGGTGTGCGGGCGGGTGCCCGAGCACCGCGCGGCGCTTGCTGTCCGCATCGATCTGGGAGGTGGCGTGAAGCTGCCCGCGCTCGCGGCGTGGTACGCGCGGGGTGGTTCATACAGCGGGGACGCCGGCTTCGAGCTGCTGGTACCGGGGAACGCGACGCTGGTGGAGCGGGTGATGGGCAGGCTGCTGGCGTGTGAGGGCGTGCGGCGCGCGGAGCCGGGTGAGTTCACGGCGCGGGCGCTGCTTTCGGGCCGGCTTTCGATGGCCGAGGCGGAGGCGGTGGGGCTGTTGATCGCGGCACGCTCGCGCGAGCAGCTCGAGTCGGCGCGCCTCGCGCTGGCGGGGGAACTCGGTGGAGCGTTCCGGGCGTGGTTCGATGAACTGACCACACTCGCCGCGCTGGTGGAGGCGGGGATCGACTTTACGGATCAGGAGGATGTGGTCGCGATCAGCGCGGCGAGCCTGCGGGAGCGGCTGGGGGCGGTGCGAGACGATCTGCGACTGCGGCTGGGGGCTGAGCGCGGAGTGGAGCGTGCGAGGGAGGGAGTGAGGGTGGCGCTCTTTGGGCGGCCGAACGCGGGGAAGTCGACGTTGTTCAACGTGCTGCTCGGAAGGGAGCGGTCGGTCGCGTCCGAGGTGGCGGGGAGCACGCGCGATGTGATCGCCGAGGAGCTGAAGTGCCCCGGGCTTGGTGATGTGGTGCTGATGGACCTTGCGGGACTGGACGCGGGCGTGTCGGGGTTGTCGGCGTTGGAATCGCAGCGCATCGCGCGCGCGGCCTTGGCCGAGGCGGACGTGGGGCTCTGGTGCGACCCGAGCGGGAAGTTTGAGTCGGATCCGAGCGTGGTGATTCCGACGCGTGTAATCCGCGTGCGGACGTTCGCCGATCAGCCGGGAGTGGGGGCGGAGGGGATGCGGGTGTGCGCGCTCGACGGCTACGGGCTGGATGCGCTGCGTGCGGCGATCACCGATCTCGCGTGGGAAGCGTCGGGCGCGGCGGGTCTGCGGGCCGGGGTTTCGCCGCGGCAGAGGCGGGTGATGCTCGAGCTCGCGGGTTCGTTGGACGCGGCGTTGGAGGCGTGCGCGGGCGATGGGCAGAGGCTGCGTGAGCCAGAGGTCGTGGCGGAGTTGCTGCGCGAGGCGCTCGATCGGGGCGCGGAGCTGCTGGGGCGGGTGGGGGTCGAGGAGTTGCTCGGGCGCGTGTTCGCGGCGTTCTGCGTGGGCAAGTGATCGGGCGCGGCGCCGGGTGCGACGTCACGCTGGATGCGCGGGTGTCAGGGGGCGATGGGTGCGCCGGCGTTCGAGACGGTGGCGGCGGTGAGGATCATGCCGCCGAGGATCGTCGCGCCCGCGAGGCACCAGAGGCACATGAGCACGGCGGTCATTCGCGGCACGAGCTTGCGGATGATGAGGCCGGCGAAGAGGGTGAGGATGACGATGGCGGGAAGGAGCCAACCGCCGATGGCCAGGATGCGGGAGTGGAAGTCGATGGTCCAGCGGGAGACGACGGGCAGGACGACGCCCAGGTCGCGCGCTGTCTGCACGGTCTCTGGCATGACGAGCCGATCGACGCCGGCAACCCCGGCCCACGCGACGGTCGCGGCGACGGGGGCGAACAGCGAAGATCTGCCCGCGCAGGCGGCTGGTTGGGAGCAGGGCTTCGTGGCGGTGCAGGCGGCGTTCATGCGGTCCTCCATCGGCTCGGTTGGGAGCCACATATTGTTGGTGAACGGCGGCCGCGGGTTTCACGGGAGCTCTATGCAGATAAACGTACCACTTGTCGCGCTGTTCCTGCAGTCACTTTCGTCGCTGGCGATCGCGGCGGGCGTGATATTCGCGGCCTCGCAGCTGCGGCAGAACCGGCGGGCGGCGCACGTCTCGAACTTCACGAAGCTGGTGGAGATGCAGTTGCAGCTGCGGCGGATGAGGGTCGATAACCCTGCGCTCGCGAAGGTGTACCGGCACGACGTGATGGCGCTGCAGTCGGACGATGAGATCCGTGAGTACTTTTTCAACCTGATGCAGCTGTCGGTGTTCGAGATCGTGTGGTTCAGCTACCGGCAGGGGCAGATCCCGTACGACTACTTTCTGTCGTGGGACCGTCGCATGCGGGAGATCGCGCGAGAGGACAGCTTCCGGAAGATGATGCACAGCGGGCAGATGAAGATCCTGCACGACGACTTCCAGGCGTACGTGGTGAAGATGCTGGGCGAGGTGGAGTACGGGATGGGCGAGCGGTCGAGGCCGGGGCCGATCGCCAGCGCGAAGGATGGGCGGTAAGCGGCACGAACGGCGCGGGGGCGTTCATCGCGGTGACGGGGGTGGCGGGGCACTGAGCCTCGGGGCGGCTTACCATTCGTCCAATGCTCTGGCAACCCGCACTTCCCGAGGCGTACCACAAGATGTCGGCCGAAGATCTCGCCGCGGCGATCACCGCGCGCCGCGAGGAGCTTGGGCAGGGGCTCGTGATCCTGGGTCATCACTACCAGACCGACGATGTGATCCGGCACGCCGACATCACAGGTGATTCGCTGAAGTTGTCGCAGGCGGCGGCGAAGCTGGCGGAGGACCGCCCGGTGAAGTGGGTGGTGTTCTGCGGCGTTCACTTCATGGCGGAGACCGCGGACATGCTCACTCCGGACGGGGTCAGCGTGATTCTGCCGGACTTGTCCGCGGGGTGTTCGATGGCGGATATGGCGCAGTACGACGACACGGTCGCGGCGTGGGAGTCGATCCACGCGGCGCTGCGCGAGGGCGGGTTCAACGGTCGCGTGATTCCGATCACGTACGTGAACTCCACGGCGGCGATCAAAGCGTTTGTCGGCGACCACGGCGGCGCGTGCTGCACGAGCTCCAACGCGGACCTTGTGCTGAGGTGGGCGTTTGCCGGCGGGGTGGAGCGGGGCAAAGGCGACGAGATCAAGGTGCTGTTTCTCCCTGATCAGCATCTGGGGAGGAACACGGCGCACAAGCTCGGCGTTGATGTGGCGACGCAGAGTTGCGTGTACGACCCTCGGCGAGCGCGCCAGGGCGAGGCACTCGGCGGGGCGACGCCTGCGCAGATTCTGGCGGCCCGCGCGATCCTGTGGGCGGGGCATTGCTCGGTGCACAAGCTCTTCAGGCCCGAGCACTGCGAGGCAATTCGGATTGCGAACGCATCCGATCCAGCCTCGGAGCCGACGCGGATCCTGGTGCACCCGGAGTGCTGCAAAGAAGTCGTGGACCGCTCGGATCTCGCGGGTTCGACGGAGTTCATCATCCGCACGATCAATGGTGCGCCCGCGGGATCACGCTGGGCAGTGGGCACCGAGACCAACCTGGTGACGCGGCTGGCGAAGAGCGCCGCGGCTCGTGGGGTCGAGGTGCGCATGCTTTCGGACTGTCAGTGCCTGTGCACGACGATGTACCGGATCGACCAGCCGCACTTGCTCTGGACGCTCGACAACCTCGCGGGGAAGTCCGACGGGCGCGACAAGGCGAAGTCCGCGCGGGTGGTGAACGAGATCCGCGTGCACCCCAAGGTGCGGGAGTCCGCGCTGTTGGCGATCGACCGGATGTTGGAGCTCGCGCCCGAGAAGGCGGCGAAGCGGCAGGCCGCCGCGGACTGATCAGTACTGGTCGCGATCGGCGAGTGCTTCGAGGAAGGTCGCGGCGTATTCGTTGAGGAAGGTGGCGACGGCTTCACTGGTGAGGTGAGGGGTGACGCCCCAGCACGCGGCGAGGGCGGGGTCGAAGTCTGGTTCACCCTGGACGATCCACCGCCCATCGATGACGCGGAGGCTGGGGAGGCGGTCGGTGAGGAACGCGGTGAAGGCGTTGACCTGCGGTGAGCCGACGGCGATCGCGGGCTCGGCGCGGAGGTGATCCTGGTTGAGGTACCAGAGGTCGCTGCACACGGCGGGCGCGCGGGGGAGGTCCGGGTACTCGGCGGCGAGGAGTTCGGCGATGACTTCCCGGACGCGATAGGCGAGGGGGCGGTCGTGGAGTTCCGCGTCCGGGGTGGACCCGGTAACGATGAAGATGGGGGCGGGGGTGTTCGAGTTCTGGGGCATGGGGAGCCGTGAGGGTGGGGACCGAGGTACGATACGGCATGCAGACCAACGACACGAGTCGGATCGTGATGAACGCGGCGGAGGAACCCGGGACACCGGCGACGCCGACGGCGGTCGCTGAACCACCGGCGGAGACCAAGCGGGCTGCGAAGCCGGCTCCGCCGAAGGTGGAGGAGATGCCGCGGTACAAGGTGCTGCTGCACAACTCCGACGAACCGACGATGGAAGACGTGATTCGTGCGATCGTGGAGCTGACACCGCACAACGTGAAGCGGGCGGTGCAGATCATGATGGAGGCGCACACGACGGGGGTGTCGCTGGTGCTGGTGACGCACAAGGAGCGTGCGGAGTTGTACGAAGAGCAGTTCCGGAGCGTGTTGCTGACGGTGACGATCGAGCCGGAATGACGGGCGTTATCGGCGGGGGTCTGGGGCGGGGATTGCTGGCATATGGCGTGGGGGGTGTCAAGCGGATTTCGCGCGTGTGTTGTGCTGCGCCCCCGCGTGACCGCGAAGTCCTTCACACAGCGGGAAACTGACGGGATCCGCGTGACCGCGCGTGGGCGCGACGGAATGGGGATCCATGCCACAGATGCGAGCGGGGTTCACCGATTCATCGTGCATGCGGTCGCGGAATGATCCGACGGCCGCGGAGGAGCGCGTGAACGATGGCGACTATCCACCTCGGTGATCTGCTCGTGAAGCAAGGTGTGTTGAGTGTGCGGCAGCGGGACGAGGTGCTGCGTGCGCAGACGGAGCGGGGCGGGCCGTTCGGGGCGTTGGCGGAGCAGATGTTCGGCGTGAGCCCCGAGGCGGTGGAGCGTGCGTGGGCGGAGCAGTACTCATCGATCGTGCCGCACGTGGATCCGAGAACGATGCACGTCGATCCGCGCGTGCTGGACGTGATCAACCGGAGGCAGGCGTGGCAGTTCTGCGTGCTGCCCCTGGAGATCAGCGGCAAGGACCTGGTGGCGGCCACGACCCAGGAGCACTTGGTGCGGGCCCTGAAGTTCGCGGGTTGGCGGCTGGGCCACGGGGTGCAGTTCCTGATCGCCGAGCCCCGGGCTATGGGAGAGGCCCTGTGCAGGCACTACCCGATGGCCGGGATGACCCCCGATTGCGTGTCCCAACGGAGCGCGGTGGCCTGAGGGAACGCGGGCGCGTGACACCCTAGACTCTGGGGTGAAATCACGGCAGAAAAAGACACAACGTGCGGCGGAAGCGGCTCCGGTGGCGACGGTCTCCCTTGTGAGCCTCGGATGCCCTAAAAACCTCGTGGACTCCGAGAAGATGCTCGGACTGCTGGCAGAGAGCGGGGTTTTGCCGATCTCGTACGACCCGGAGTCCGGCGGATTCGGGGGAGCGGACGCCGTGGTCGTCAATACCTGCGGCTTCCTCGAGGCCAGCAAGGACGAGTCGCTGGGGGTCATCAAGGAAGCGATCCGGGCAAAAGAAGCCGGCGAGGTCCGCAGAGTGATCGTCGCCGGGTGTCTCGTCCAGCGGCACCGGGCCAAGATGCTCGAGTGGGCGCCGGGGATCGACGCCATGGTTGGGGTCTTTGACCGCGACAAGATCGTGGAGGCCGTGACCGGGCAGGTCCCCGAGCGGCGCGAGCCCGGTGTCGAGGCCCCCAAGTACTGGATCGCGGCCAACGCGCTCGCGGCGGCGAAGGACCGCGGGATGCAGGTCACCGGCCTGACGGTGAACGGCAAGGATGGCAACGGGATCGGGTACTTCGAGGACGATTCCGCGCGGCTGCGGCTGACGCCCCGCCACTACGCGTACCTGCGCGTGAGCGAGGGGTGCAACCAGAACTGCGCGTTCTGCACCATCCCGTCGATCCGAGGCAAGATGCGGAGCAAACCGATCGAGCGGATCGCGCAGGAGACCCGCGAGCTGATCGCGGACGGGGCGTTCGAGTTGCTGCTGATCGGCCAGGACACCACGAGCTACGGCGACGACATCGGTGCGGGCCTGAAGGCCGACGGAACCGGCGGGCTGCCGATGCTGCTCAAGACGATCTCGGACTCGATGGAGGCTGAGGGATCGAACGGCTGGCTGCGGCTGATGTACGCGTATCCGACTACGTTTTCGGAGCCGATCATCGATGCGTTCAGCCAGTTGACGCGGAAGGGGCGGCTGCTGCCCTACCTGGACATCCCGCTGCAGCACGCGAGCGACGCGATGCTGAAGGCCATGCGGCGGAACGTCACGCGCGGCCAGCAGGAGAAACTGATCCGCACGCTGCGCGAGCGGGTGCCCGGTATGGCGATCCGAACGACGTTCATCTCGGGCTTCCCCGGCGAGACCGAGGCGGACCATCGCGAGCTCGTCGAGTTCGTGACGGACATGAAGTTCGACGCGGTTGGCGTGTTCGAGTACTCCCACGAGCCCGGCACGGTTGCGGGCACGATGGAGGAAGATCCCAAGCTGGCCGTGAGCGCCGCCGACAAGACCCGTCGCCGCTCCGAGGTGATGGAAGCGCAGCAGAAGGTTGCGTTCGAGCAGGCCAAGACCCGCGCGGCTCAGTTCGATGAGAAGCGGCCCACCGAGACGGGCGTGCAGTTCGATGTCGTGATCGACCATCAGACGTCGTCGAGCGGATTGGCGACCACCGGCGTGGGCAAGGGGGGCAAGTTGTACGTCGGCCGGACGTACTTCCAGGCCCCGCAGATCGACGCGGTGACGTTCGTCCAAAGCCGCGAGAAGCTCGCACCCGGCGAGTTGGTCCGCTGCACGATCGTGGGGTGCGACGGGTACGACCTGATCGCCCGGCCGTCGGCGGAGCTGACGAAGCGGGTGGGGCTGCCAATTCTGACCCGGTAGCACCGGGGCGGCGCGGGTGCGGGGAACCCCGGGATGAAATCGCCGAAAGGGGTTTCAGACCAAGGTGGAAGTCTGGTAGGATCTTGGCATGGCGATCCGTCTACCGGCGGACAAACTCAACGGGCTCCGTCCGTTCTACAGCGGGCGGGACGTCTGCGTCACCGGGGGTGCCGGCTTCATCGGCGGCCACTTGGTGGATGCGTTGTTCTGGCTCGGAGCGAATGTCCGTGTCATCGACGACCTTTCGAACTCCACGCTCGAGCACCTCTCTGATCTCATCGAGAGCGACGGCGACCGCGTGCGGTTTGTCCACGGCTCGATCCTCGACGACGAGGCCCTCTCCGACGTGACCGAGGGGTGCAAGACCGTCTTCCATCTCGCGGCGATGGGCAGCGTGCCGCGCTCGATCGAGCAGCCCCAGCGATACTGGAGCGTGAACACGACCGGCACGCTGCGCGTGCTCGAAGCCGCGCGGGCAAACGGCGTGGAGCGGGTGGTCTTCGCCTCGAGTTCTTCGGTGTACGGCGACCAGGTCGAACTGCCGAAGGTGGAATCTCAGCCGCTCAAGCCGATGTCGCCCTACGCCGCGTCGAAGGCCGCGTGCGAGCACCTGCTCGGATCGTGGGCCGCGTGCTACGGGTTGTCCGCGGTCGCGCTGCGGTACTTCAATGTCTTTGGCCCGCGCCAGAGCGCCGATTCGGGGTACGCGGCGGTGGTCCCGTCGTTCGCGCGAGCGATCCTCACCGGCGGTCGGCCGCTGATCTACGGCGACGGCATGCAGACGCGCGACTTCACGTACGTCGGCAACGCGGTCTTCGCCACACTGCTCGCCGGCGCCTCGACCACGGCGCTCAACGGCCAGGTGATGAACATCGGCACTGGGAAGCGAGTCAGCATTCTGGACCTCGCGTCGTCCATCGCGCGGCTGTGCTCGCAGCCGGGGGTTCAGCCCATCCTCAAGCCCTCCCGCGCGGGTGACGTCCTCCATTCCGTCGCCGACATCACCCGGGCCAAGGCCCTCATCGGGTACGAGCCCATCACCCGATTCGAGGACGGTCTCGCCGAAGCCGTCGCCGCGTACCGCGAAACGTTCTCCGGTTCTTCCACGGACTCCTCCGATGGCAACGCTCCTGGGACTCGTTGAACTCCTCCGCCTCCTCGTGATCTCCGGCTTCCGCCTGAAGGGGAAGTACTGGACCTGGCGCATGCACACCGCCTTCGGTCGGGGAGTTCCCCTGAACCGCTCCGAGTACGTCCGCTCGATCCTCGAGTACGGGCGTTGGGTTCGGCAGATGCGACGCCCGCCCGGTCGGTGACCGTTTGGTTGGTCGCGATTTCACATCCGCAGAGTGGCCCCCAACCCGCCCACGCGCCGATGATTCACTCACGCGGACCTGCATCGAGAGGGGTTTGGAGTCGATCGCATGGCGGAGAACAAATCGTTTGCCTCGGCGTTCTTTCCGGGGCTGGTCGTCGGGTTGATCGTCGGCTCCCTGCTCGGCGCGTTCGTCGCGCCCCGCCTCGCCGCGCCGAAGACCCCCGCCGCGCCCCCGGTTGTTCGCTCCGGCGAAGTACCGAAGGAGCGGGAACCGCTGCCTGCGGGAACCGACACCGCCGCTCCCACCGACCCGGTGGACGAAGGGGCCCCGAAGCCCGACGCCCCCAAGCCCGAGGAACCCAAGCCCGAAGGCCAGCCCCCCGAGCCCAAGCCGGGCGATCCCAAACCCGCCGAGCCCGCGCCCGTCGAGACGCCCAAGTAGTCCGGGCCACGGTCCCGTCGCAGGCCGTACCCTTGCGGCATGACCGACTCCCTCCGGAAATCAGTCCGTCGCCACGCCGTCACCGCGCAGCTGCTCGGCGCCGACTCCATTCCGTCCTACCCGTCCAAGCGGGCCCGCCCAGCCGCGCCCGAGGAAGCTCCCCCGCCCGCGCCGGAGGTCGTCGTCGCGCCCCCAAGCGCCATTTTCGTTGAACCCAAGCCCAAGGCAACGCGCGAGGAACGCGAGGCGCTCCTCGCCCAGCTTCGCGCCGTGTACGAGTCCGACGCGCCCCACAAGCAGTTCGTCACCGCCTTTACCAACATCGTCTTTGGCGACGGCGACGCCGCCGCCCGCCTCATGTTCGTGGGCGAAGCACCAGGTGCCGAAGAAGACCGCACCGGCAAGCCCTTCGTCGGTCGCGCGGGTGAACTCCTCAACAAGATGATCACCGCCATGGGCCTCAAACGCGAAGACGTCTACATCGCGAACGTGCTCAAAACCCGCCCGCCCGACAACGCCACGCCCACCAGTTTCGAGATCGATCTCTGCCGCCCCTACCTCATGAACCAGATCGAAATCGTCGGCCCCGAGGTCGTCGTCGCGCTCGGCCTCCCCGCCAGCCGCGCTCTGCTCCGTAACGACGAGAGCATGGGCAGCATGCGGGGCCGCTGGCACTCCGTCACCCTGCCCACCGGCGCTCAACTCGCCGTGATGCCCACGTACCACCCCGCGTACGTCCTCCGCAACTACACCGACGAGACCCGCGCCAAGGTCTGGTCCGATCTCAAAATGGCCATGGACCGCCTCGGCCTCTCGACCCCGTCAGGCACGAAGTCCTGAACAAATTTTTCGGCTGCCCTGAAACCGATCCGCCGCAACACTCGCATGGACTGCTGTCCGCTTCTTTCGCGACCGGGTTCACCGGCCGTTGTCCGCGACAATCCAGACCCCCACGAGACCCGGCGCTCGGTTTTGTTTCTGGGTGCCGGGTTTTTCCCTTTTTTCACTCGCCAGCATCAAGCTGCTTCTTCAAGCCCAGCTCCGCCTCCGGAGCCAGCTTGGTCAGCTTCGTGACCAGCATCCGCGGGTCCGATTTCCATCGCACCTCGAACGCCACCTCCACCCCGTCCCCAATCGCGATCCCCGCCAACTCCGCCGCCGCCCCCGGTGTCAGCTCCGCGAACTCCATCACCATTTCCTTCATCCCCACCGTCGCGCCCGTCTGGTTCTTGAACTCCGGGATCTCCGCGTGGTGCATCGTCAGGTACGACCCCTCCGTCGGCTTCGACACCAGCCGCGCACGCACCACGTACGACTGATCCGCCGGTGCCAGCGCCGGCTCCTTCTTCCCGCACCCCAGCAGCCCCAGCATCACCGCCGCAACGCACAACGCCAGTTGAATCGTGTATCGCATGAAAAACAATAAGGCCCCCGCGCTCGCGAGGGCCTCGTGTTCACGCAATGTTCCGGCCTTAGGCCGACTTCACCGACAGGTACCCGGCAACCGAGTTCAGGTCGCCCACCGCGTCCGGCGTGTAGTACATCGTCCACGACTGACCGGGACGAGCCAACACAACCTGCGCCGGCTTCTCGCGGCTGACCCAGTCGCGGTTACCACGGTTGTAGACAACCATCCGCTGGCGACGAACCCGCTGCGCCCGGCGAAGGGACAGCCGATTCTTCGCGTCACGCCGCATCAGACGCAGAATCGTGCTCTCCGCATCTTCCGTGCGGGGGAGCTTCTCAACGGTGCAGACAACCTGCTGGCCGGGCTTAAACTTGGAGAGGTCGAGAGCCATTCAAATTACCTCGCGATGTACAACCCCGGGCCTGAGTGGACCGGGCTGAGAGTCTAGCGCCTCCCCGGACTATTTCAACTTCTCTCGCGGCACCTCTCTGCTTCCTCCCTAGAGTTGCCGACTATGACCAATCCTGCCCCCGAAGCACCCAAGTTTGACCCGAACGCCGCCCACCAGCAACACCCGCGTTTGCGTCCGGTAAGGGGTTTCCCCGCCCAGTTCGGGAACCAGATGGCCCTCGGCCTCGCCGACGCCCGTCAAATCTCCGAGAAGGTCGTCTTCACCGTCCCCGCCGCCCAGTTCATCCTTCCTCTTATGGACGGCCAGAAGTCCCTCGACGAGATCACCCAGGCCGTCGGTCGCGGCCTCACCCGGGAAAGCCTTGAGCACCTCGTCGCCCAGCTCGACGACGCCGGCCTCCTCTTCGGCCCCTCCTTCGACGCCATCGTCGCCAAAATGCGGGCCGATTTCGATGCTAGCCCCATACTTCCCCCTGCAACAACCGCCACCCTCATCGACAGCATCGCCCAGCACGACGCCGGCGATCAGTTCGAAAAGATGTCCGCCGACGAGAAGACCGCCATGGGCTCCAAGAAGCTCCGGGCCGTCATGGACGAGTGGATGGCCGCGGCACTCAAAGACGCCGCCCGGCCCAGCGTCGACGGCCTCCCCAAGGCGATCGTCGCTCCGCACCTTGACTACCAGCGTGGTTGGCTGAACTACGCCTCCGCGTACGGCCGCCTTCGGGTCGCCGACCGCCCCGACCGCGTGATCATCCTCGGGACCAACCACTTCGGAGAGGCCACGGGCGTCTGCGGCTGCGACAAGGGCTACGAAACCGCCTTCGGCACCTGCGAACTCGACCGTGCGCTGCTCGACTCCCTTAAAGCCAACCTCGGCCCCGAAAACACCGAGAAGATGCTCAAAAACCGCTACGACCACGAGCGCGAGCACTCCATCGAGCTGCAGATCCCCTGGATCCAGCACGTCTTCGGCCCCGACGAATCCGGCAAGTTCCCCAAGGTCTTCGGTGCCCTCATCCACGACCCCAGTGTGAACGAGGGGCTCTCCTACGACGGTACCGGCCTCGCCCTCGACCCCTTCGTCGAGGCCATGCGCAAGACCATCGACGCCCTGCCCGGTCGCACCCTGATCATCTCCTCCGCGGACCTCAGCCACGTCGGCCCCGCCTTCGGCCCCACGTACGGCCACAACGGCCCCCTCTCCGGCGAGGCTCAGGAAGTCGTCAACGCCCGCAACCAGGTCTTCGCCCACGACCGCGAGATGGTCACGCTTCTCGCTGAAAACAAGCCCGATGAACTCGTCGCCGCGATGGCCTGGCAGCAGAACCCGACCCGCTGGTGCAGCGTCGGCAACCTCGTCGCCACCATGCGGATCGCCCGCCCGACCAAGGTGGACCTCTTCAACTACGCCGCCGCCATGGACCCCGAGGGAACCACCATGGTCAGCAGCATGAGCATGGCGATGTCCTGATCCCGTTACGAAGCGGTGACGCTCGGTGGGGAACAGTTGGGGTCGGAAGGCCGTACCCTGATGGTCGGCGAGAGAAATCCGAGTTGGCGAAGAGTGGGGGGGTTCGTGTAGGATGTGCGGCCCATCCGGGCGGCGGGTTCTTCGACCCGACCGTGTTCGAGCTTTGTGAGGAGCACTGGTATGGCATCTTCGACAGTGAGCTGGGGTATCGAGGTTGGCGCGTCATCGATCAAAGCGCTGAAGCTCGAAGCCACCGGCGATGGTGGTGCAAAGGTTCTGGACTTCGCGGTCGTGCAGCACGCCAAGCCGCTCTCCACGCCCGGCGTTGACGCCAACGACGTCATCCGCGTCTCCCTTGGACAGTTGACCAGTCAGTACGACCTGACCAAGGCGACTATCGCGGTCTCCGTCCCCGGTCACTCCGCCTTCGCTCGCTTCGCGAAGCTCCCGCCGGTCGAACCCAAGAAGGTTCCCGACATCGTGAAGTTCGAGGCGATGCAGCAGATCCCCTTCCCCCTCGAGCAGGTCGAGTGGGACTACCAGACCTTCGTCACCCCCGACTCTCCCGAGATCGAAGTCGGCATCTTCGCCATCCACCGCGACCGCGTGATGGAACGGCTCACGATGCTCCAGGACGTCGGCCTGGTCCCCAACCACGTCGTCCTCAGCCCCATCGCCGTCTACAACGCCCTCGCCTACGACCTTCAGTTCGACAACCAGTCCCCCGGGACCATCATCGTCGACGTCGGCACCACCTCGACCGACCTCGTCATCGCGACCCCCGGCCGCGTCTGGGTCCGCACCTTCCCCATCGGTGGTCACCAGTTCACAGAAGCCCTCGTCAACCAGTTCCAGCTGACCTACCCCAAGGCCGAAAAGCTCAAGCGCGAGGCCGAAGACACCAAGCACGCTCGCCAGGTCTTCCAGGCCATGCGTCCGGTCTTCACCGACCTCGCCCAGGACATTCAGCGCTCCATCGGGTACTTCCAATCCCTCAACCGCGACGCCAACCTCTCCCGTCTCATCGGCGTCGGCTCCACCTTCGAACTCCCCGGCCTTCGCAAGTACCTCAAGCAGCAGCTCTCCCTCGATGTCTACCGCATCGAGCAGTTCAAGCGCGTCACCGTCGAGGGTGAACGCGCCCAGGCCTTCAACACCGCCTCCCTCAACCTCGTCACCTGCTACGGCCTCGCGCTGCAGGGCCTCGGCCTTAACACCGTCGGCGGCAACCTCATGCCCGTCTCGGTTGTGCGCGAGTCCATGTGGAAGGAAAAGGTCCCCTGGTTCGGCCTCGCCGCGGGCCTCGCGGTCGTCGGCAGCGTCGGGTTCTTCGCCCGCCCCTGGCTCGACAAGATGGCGATTGCCGCCAAGCCGCCGGGCACCATCATCAACCAGGTGGTCAGCCGCTTCAACGACAACAAGCGTCAGGCCGAAGAGGCCGGCGTCCTCAACGTCGGCGAGCCCGATCTCCGCGCCGCCAACGCCGTTGCGCTCTTCGACAACCGCGAGGTCATGCAGCAGATCCTCGGCGACATGAACGCCCTCTTCGACGGCAGCAACCGCCGCGCCGCCGGGTGGCCCGCCTCGAAGGGACTCAAGAACCCCGACGGCACGCCGATGGCCGATGTTGCCGGCAGCGCGTTCACGCTCCGTGAGTTCAATACTCGCTTCCTCCCGGCCGAGGTCGCCGACCCCATGGCCATGAGCGGCGGTGACGAGCCCAACGCCGATCCTCTCGGAATCGCCAAGTACCCGCGCGTCGAGTGTGTTCTGGCTGTGGACACCGCCCAGCCCGAAGCTCGCGCATTCACCCGCGTCGTCTTCTCCGAGTGGCTTCAGCAGGTCAAGAAGGACGCCCAACGCACCGGCTGCTCCTTCGTCATCAAGTGCTCCGACACCGCCGTCGAAGTCGGTGATTCCGCCCGCTCCGACGACCCCACCCGCCCCGAAGGCGGTCGCGGTCGAAACGCCGGTCCCGGCCCCGGCCTCAACAGCCGCAGAGACCGCGGCGCCGGCCCTGGTGACACCCTCAACCTCGCACCCCGCCAGTCCCGCGAAGAACTCCGCGATATCGCCGAAGCCCGCCGTCGTGGCGGCGCAATCGTCGGCGGCCCCGCTGGCGACCGTTCCGGTGAAGACCAGTCACTCGCTGTCGCGCTCACCCAGCTCGATCAACTCGCCGCCATCGATATCCCAGAACCCGAACAACCCAACCAGACTCGCGTCACCATCACCTGGTACGCGGTCTTCATGCCCCCCGAAGCCCTCTCGGGTGGTGAGACCGGAGGTGTCAAGTGAAACCACTCGTCGGCTGGATCAAGAAGAACTGGCTCGTCGTCCTCTTCGGCGCCACCATCGTCGTCAGCCTCCCGCTCGCCTGGTTCTTCAGCAACAACTGGAACAAGTCCATCCGCACCCAGCGGCAGACCGCCGCGGCAGATGAACTCCGCAAGGTCCAGAGCACCAAGGTCAAGTACGTGCTCCCGCAGTACGAGCCCGGTGGGCCCGAGATCAGCAAGGACGCGCCCCCGACCTCCGCGCTCACCGCGTGGTTCGCCGAGCAGAAGAAGGCCCTCGCCGCACAGGCCGGGGACGTCGCCCTCCGCGCCGAAGGCTTCAACAAAGGCACGGGCCCCGATGCCAGCGCCGTCGGCCGCACCGAGCACCGTCCCCTTGTGGACGGCCTCTTCCCCGGAGACGCCCTCAAGGACGACGAAATCGCCGAGAAGCTCTACGAACTTGAGCGATTCTTCAACCCCAACAACCCCGGCGAAGTGAACCCCTTCCAGGCCATGCTCGACGAGATCGGTGCCGGCGGCCCCGCCGATCCCCGCAAGCTCGTCAGCACCCTGACCGATCTCGCCACCACCGAAAAAGAGAAGATCACCGCGAACAAGCGCGAGCTCACCGACGAGGAACAGGAAGGGCTCTCCAAGCTCCTCCGCGACCGGCGAGCCGCCGCGTACCGCGCCCGCTCCGGTGAGATCCGCGTCTACGCGGGCATGGATGTCTTCAACCGCAACCCCAAGGACGGCTGGTCCGCGCTCCCCGAGCCCCACCAGATCAAGGTTCTCGACCGCGACCCCAAGCAGATGCAGATGCTCTCGTTCTACATCTGGCAGTGGGACTACTGGTGCATGAAGGACGTTCTCGCCGCCATCCGCGTCGCGAACGGCTCCATGAACGTCATCGATGCCCCCGTGAAGCGGATCATCCGAATCGCCCTCCGCGACCCGGAGAACATCTTCGGCTCCAAGGACCTCGACCCCAACACCGGCGTCGCCCCTGTCGATCCCACACCCGCTATTCCCGGCATGGCCCCGCTCGACAAGACGGTCTCCGTCACCGGCCGCGCGATGGGCAAGTGGAACCCCATCTTCGACGTCCGCCGCATGGAACTCGAACTCATCGTCTCCTCGTCCCGCGTGCAGGATGTCATCAACGCCATCCACCGCACCAACTTCATGACCGTCACCCTCGTCAACCTCGAGGCCGTCGCCCCCGAGAGCGAACTCAGCCAGGGCTTCGATTACGGCGGTGAACACGTCGTTCGCGCCAAGTTCGACATCGAAAGCGTCTGGCTCCGCAGCTGGACCTCCAAGCTCATGCCAAAGGGTCTCCGCGGTGCCCTCGCCATCCCCGAAGTCGCGCCCGCCGAGGCCGCGCCTTCCGATGGCACGACCCCGCCCCCCGCCGGCTGATCCCAGACCCGTCCACGTCATCAAAGAGCTCCCACACGAAAAGCCCTTTCCTCCTCATAGAGGTGCGTCATGAAACTCAAAGGCATCAGTCCCATCGAACAGCACTGCGACAAGATCGCTGTCGGCCTGAGCGGCGCGGCAGCGGTTGGCGTCGTTGCCCTCACCTTCCTGACACAGCCCAACGCCGTCCAGCCTGACGGCAAGGGCGCCTTCGTCCCTCCCGCGGAAGCCTTCGCGCCCGCCGAATCCGCTGCCAAGTCGGTTCTCGGTAGCCTCGAATCCTCCGCGCTCGACGTGCCCGAGGTTCCCACGCTCACCCTCACCACCCGATTCGATGCCGCCATGGTCGCCAGCAGTGCCGGCCAGACCCGCGTCGCCCTCGGTAGCGGTCGCAAGGTCGAAGGTGGAGCCATCGTCGCGGCCACCATGGACCGCTTCGCCGCCCTCGATCTCCCCGCGCCCCAGCTCCAGGGAGCAGCCTGTTACCAGGCCACCGTCTCCCCCATCGAACAGCTCCGCAACAAGGAACTCGCAGCCCTCCTCCCGACCGAGCAGCCCTTCGATAAGGCCTACGTCTCGGTCGAGGCCATCTTCAACGGCACCGCCCTCCGCGACCTTCTCGAGGCCGACCCCGACGGCGACGGCCCGATGGTCCCCGTTCCCTCCAACTGGTGGAAGGAATCCGGCGGCGGCGCGTCTCGTGATCTCGTCGTCATCGCGGGCGTTGAAATCGAACGCCGCGTCGTCTCCCTCCCCAGCGGTGCGACTCCTCCCTCCGAAACAACCATCATCAGCGGCATGCCCGGTCGCGCCGGGCTGCTCAGCACCTGGGCCAAACTCGAACGCGCCGGCGACGTGCCCCCCATGATCGACCAGGCGGAACTCGAGGCCGAGCGCCTCCAGCGTCCGTCCTTCTACAGCACTATCGCGGGCCCCGAGTGGGTACCCCCCAGCGAAGTCGTGCTCACCGAAGAAGGCGAAGACAACTCTCGACAGATCGATCGCGAGCGCAGACGCCTCACCAAGCTCGACGAAGAACTCGCCGACCTCCGCCAGCGCCTCGACGCGGCACCAACGGCCCAGGACCAGCGCCGGCGCCGCGAGGAGGAGAGCCGCAACGACCAGCGCTCCCGCCCGGGTGGCGGCGGTGGCAAGAGCGGTGGGGGGGCAGGCCCAAGCGGTCGCGACCCGAACGCCCGCGAGGATCGGAGGGTCGAAACCCGCGAGGCCATCCAGGGCCGGATCGACAACAAGCTGAAGGAGCGTGAACGCGTCGCCCAGCGACTCGTCGCCCTCGGTGAGGACGAAGCGACCGTTCGCCCCGCGGACGATGCCGCCAACGCCGCTCCCGCCAAGGTCGCCTCCCTTCTCGAGTCCTCAGAAGTGAAGGTCTGGGCGCACGACGTCACCGCCGAGCGCGGGGCCGTGTACCAGTACCGCCTGCGGGTTGTCCTGAACAACCCGATGTTCGGCCGCGCGTTGAGCGAAGAGCAGGCCAGCCTCGGGCACGACCCTCTCCTGCGGACGCAGTGGACCGACTGGACCGAACCGGTCGAGGTCTTCCCGTCCGAGTACTTCTTCATCACGAACGCCGAAACCGGCAGCGAACTCTCCCCCCGCCCCCGGGCGACGGCCGAGATGTTCCAGTTCTACTACGGCTTCTACCGCCGGGCCACGGTCAGCGTCGAACCCGGCGACACCATCGCCGGCGAGGCCAAGCTGCCTCCCGATCTGAAGTTCGCGGACATGAAGAAGCTGGAAGAGATCCTGGCCGACCCGGCCACGGCCGCCCTCCCCGGCTCTGCGACGCCCCCTCCGGCACCGCGGCCGCTCCCGTCCCGCGATCAGCGGGAACCGGGCCCCGCACGTGGTCCCAGAGGCTTGGCCCCGGGCCAGGGCCCGATCCCGGGCGACGTCCCGCCGGCGCCTCAGGGCGGGGGCACCGAGCCCACGATCACCGACGCGATCCTGACGGAGGCGGCTCCCAAGTCGCGCGTGCTGAAGGTGGACGCGATGATGATGGACGTGGCCCCGATCCCGACGACGGCGGCGGATCTGGCCGGAGCTGCCCGGACGCGGTACCTGGCGGTGTTCCGGGACCTTGCCGGCCGGCTGGTGACCCGCATCCCGGATGCGGACC
Source organism: Phycisphaerales bacterium (assembly GCA_044359425.1). Classification (GTDB taxonomy): domain Bacteria; phylum Planctomycetota; class Phycisphaerae; order Phycisphaerales; family UBA1924; genus JBEIUO01. The sequence continues at coordinate 3,059 of JBIKMF010000015.1, read as the reverse complement.
GCTCACAAAAGGCGTACAGAGCCCTCGAGGAGTCGGCCCGGAAGGGTCTGAACCAGGGGAAGGTCGAGGTCAAGGACGTGAAACCCGAGGCCGAAAGGCCGCCGCGGGCCCCGCGCGAGCCCCGTCCGGGCGGCGGCGGGGGTGGCGGGGGCGGTGGCGGCTGATCTTGGGAAATGCGCAAATCGGCTTGGCATCGAGGGTTGAGTGGGAAACGCGACAAAAGATTGGACGACAAGCTTGACCGGGGAGGGGTGACGACTAGACTCCTCTCCCGCCAAACGCGAAAGCAAATGACGGGGCCAAGGGTTGCAAGACCTGCGGCAGCTGAAACGGGAAGCTCTCGAGTCAGCAAAGCTCTTTGACAACCGGATATGGAAGAACGTGAATCCGCAGGGTTTCCGGCGACGTGGGCGTAACAGCTTGACGATCGCTGGGGTCTTCCCTGCGGGTGAACGAAGTTGCTGCAACGATTGAAATGATCATGACATGTAGCGCATGAGCTCACTGTCCCGGTCTTGCGGAAGCCGCGCGAAACGGCCAAGTAAGATCGAGGATCGGCATAGGAACCTTGAAAACCATGCCGGGGAAACACGACTTGAGCAACGAGAAGCGAAAGCGACTCGCGGCATCAGGTTGGTGACCAAGTACAAGGGCACACGGCGGATGTCTTGGTGTTGAGAGGCGATGAAAGACGTGGGAACCTGCGATAAGCCCAAGGGAGTTGGTAACCGAACTGTGATCTTGGGATTTCTGAATGGGGCAACCTATCCTTCGGGATACCTGACGCTGAATGCATAGGCGTCAGGAGCAAACCTAGGGAACTGAAACATCTAAGTACCTAGAGGAAAAGAAAGCAACAGCGATTCCGTGAGTAGCGGCGAGCGAAAGCGGATTAAAGATCAGCGAGCGAAGCGTTTGAATGGCGCACCAGAGAAGGTGAAAGTCCTGTAGCCGCGAATCTTGTAGGCCTCGAGTAAACTCGGGCTCGGGAAACCCGGGTTGAACATGGGGGGTCCACCCTCCAAGCCTAAATACTCCTCAACAACCGATAGTGAACCAGTAAGGCGACTGAACGATGAAAACAACCGCGACGAGCGGAGTGAAAGAGAAGCTGAAACCGTGTGCTTACAAGCGGTCGGAGTCCGCAAGGATGACGGCGTGCTTTTTGCATAATGAGCCCGCGAGTTAGCCTGTACGGCGAGCCTAAGACCTACCGGGTCGGAGGCGGAGCGAAAGCGAGTCCGAAATGGGCGCCGAGTCGTACGGGCTAGACACGAAACCTAAGTGATCTACCGTTGGCCAAGGTGAAGGGCGGGTAAAACCGCCTGGAGGCCTGCACTCGTGAACGTTGAAAAGTTCTGAGATGAGCTGACGGGAGGACTCAAAGTGTAATCAAACTGGGAGATAGCTTGTTCTCTCCGAAATAACTTTAGGGTTAGCCTCAGGTATCAGTTGGTGGGGGTAGAGCTACTGGATGGTTTGAGCGGTCTACCCGACTAGCCGGACCAACCAAACTCCGAATACCATCAACGTAGACCTGGGAGATAGACGGCGAGTGACAATATCCGTCGTCAAAAGGAGAAAAATCCAGACCGCCAGCTAAGGTCCCTAATTTCTGCTCAGTTCTTAAGGAAGTCAGATTGCTGTGACATCCAGGATGTTGGCTTAGAAGCAGCCACCATTTAAAGAGTGCGTAACAGCTCACTGGACGAGGAATCTGGCGCCGATAATTATCGGGAATAAGCAGAGAACCGAAGCTGCGGGCACGAAAGTGCGGTAGGAGAGCGTTGTTAGTGCGGTGAAGCTGTCCGGAAACGGTAAGTGGAGCGCTAACAAGTGAATATGCGGGCTTGAGTAACGATTAAACAGGTGAGAATCCTGTTCGCCGAATACCCAAGGTTTCCTGGGGAAGGTAATTCCGCCCAGGGTTAGCCGGGACCTAAGGCAAGGCCGAAAGGCGTAGTCGATGGACACAGGGCACAACATTCCCTGGCACACGCAGAGATCAAATCACAGTTCAGATTTCGAAGCTTGGGGGGTCAGACAGTGACCACGCAAGGAATCCCAGGTAGAGGAGTCTCCAGAAAAGCTGTGAGGGCAAAGCGTGTCCCGTACCAAAACTGACACAGGTGGGTGTGGCGATAAGCCTCAGGCGCTCGAGAGAACGGTCGTGAAGGAACTAGGCAAATTAACCCCGTAAGTTCGCGATAAGGGGGCCCTCCCTCGCAAGAGAAGGGCGCAGAGAAGAGGCTCTGGGAACTGTTTATCAAAAACACAGCACTGTGCCAAGACGCAAGTCAACGTATACAGTGTGACGCTTGCCCGATGCCGGAATGTCAAGGGAGCGGTTCAGCGAAAGCGAAGATCGCGACCGAAGCACCGGCGAATGGCGGCCGTAACTATGACGGTCCTAAGGTAGCGAAGTTCCTTGTCGGGTAAGTTCCGACGCGCATGAATAGCGTAATCACTGGAGCACTGTCTCCACGACCGACTCGGTGAAATAGTAGTGGCGGTGAAGATGCCGCCTTCCCGCAGCAAGACGGAAAGACCCCATGGACCTTCACTATAGGCTCGTATTGGCCACGAGCATGTTCTGCGTAGGATAGGTGGGAGGCTTTGACGCTTGGGTTCCGGCCCAGGAAGAGCCATTGGTGAAATACCACCCTGAGCAAGTTTGTGGCCTAACTTCGATTCCCGTGAATCCGGGCGAGGGACAGTGCGTGTCGGGTAGTTTGACTGGGGCGGTCTCCTCCAAAAATGTAACGGAGGAGCGCAAAGGTCGGCTCAGCACGGATGGAAACCGTGTGGCGAGTGTAAGAGCACAAGCCGGCTTTACTGCGAGAGCGACGGCTCGAGCAGTCTCGAAAGAGGGCTCTAGTGATCCTGCGATCCCGTGTGGAAGGGTCGTAGCTCAACGGATAAAAGGTACCCTGGGGATAACAGGCTGATCGCTCCCGAGCGTCCATAGCGGCGGAGCGGTTTGGCACCTCGATGTCGGCCCATCACATCCTGGGACTGAAGGCGGCCCCAAGGGTTCGGCTGTTCGCCGATTAAAGTGG
>JBIKMF010000235.1:0-6679 GCA_044359425.1 Phycisphaerales bacterium | reverse complement strand
GATCCGCCCCGCGTTCGGGCAGGTGTGCCAGGCGTTGATGGTGGTGTCGAACTGGACGCCGGGGTCGGCGCAGCGCCAGGCGGCGTAGGCGATGTCGTTCCACAGGCCGCGGGAGTCGAACTTCTTGGCGGGCTTGTTGCTGGTGCGCCAGTGGGTCTGCCAGGGATCACCGGAGTCGATGGCGTCGAAGAAGGAGTCGGGGATGCGGACGGAGTTGTTGCTGTTCTGGCCGCTGACGGTCTGGTAGGCCTCGCCGTTGAAGTCGTAGTCGAGCTTGAGCTTGAGCTTGTCGCACTGTTCGGCGAGCGACGGGTCGGCCTTGTGGAGGAGCTTCATGCCCTCGACCATGGCCTGAACCTTGATCTCCTCGCGGACCTTCCAGTTCACGAAGTCCTGGATGTCGGGGTGGTCCATGTCGAGGCAGACCATCTTGGCGGCGCGGCGGGTGGTGCCGCCGCTCTTGATGGCGCTGGCGGCGCGGTCGCCGATCTTGAGCCAGGACATGAGACCGGAGGAGCGACCGCCGCCGGAGAGCTTTTCGCCGTCGCCGCGGAGGTTGCTGAAGTTGGTACCGGTGCCGGAGCCGTACTTGAAGAGGCGGGCCTCGCGGACCCAGAGGTCCATGATGCCACCTTCATTGACGAGATCGTCATCGACGGACTGGATGAAGCAGGCGTGGGGCTGGGGGTGGGTGTAGGCGTCGTCGGCGAGCATGGGTTCGCCGCTCTTGGGATCAACGATCCAGTGGCCCTGGGCGGGGCCGGTGATGCCGTAGGCGAAGTTGAGCCCGGTGTTGAACCACTGCGGGCTGTTGGGCGCGCACATCTGGTGGACCATCATGTACGCGAGTTCGTCGTAGAAAGCCTGGGCGTCCTCGGCGGAGTCGAAGTAGCCGTGGGTTTCGCCCCAGTAGCGCCAGCAGCCGGCGAGGCGGTGGATGACCTGGCGCGCGGAGGTCTCCGGGCCGTTGGTGCCGTCGGGCTTGGGCACACCGGCCTTGCGGAAGTACTTGGAGACCATGATGTCGGTCGCGAGCTGCGACCAGGTCTCGGGGACTTCGGCGTCCTTCATCTCGAAGACGACGGAGCCGTCAGGGTTGGTAATTCTGGAGGAACGCTTCACCCATTCAACGGAGGCGAAGGGATCCTTCCCGGCGGTGGTGAACTTACGAGAGACTTTCATGGGTACCTGCCTCGTTCCTGTGGTGCAGCGGGCGTTGGAATGGGATCAGAACTGAATCGGCATTAGGCATTAGGCATTAGGCATTAGGCATTAGGCATTAGGCATTAGGCATTAGGCATTAGGCATTAGGCATTAGGCATTAGGCATTAGGCATTAGGCATTAGGCATTAGGCGTTCGATGCTATGTGCTGGGTGTGGTGCGGGTGCTGTGGGCCTGGGCGTTGGCTTCTTGGACTGGAGCTTTGTGATGAGACCGGCGAGAACTTTGCTTACTTGAATCCAGTCCTTGTGCAGACTCTCGTATCCACGTTCCGTGATGTACCCCAACTCGCGGGCCATCAGAAGTTGAGTATCCAGTTCGAACAGGCTTCCCCTCGCGATCTTCAGAAACCGCAGGTACTCGAGCCGACTTCCTCGTCCGAATCCCTCCGCAACATTCGACGGCACCGAGATCGCGCACCGGCTCACCTGAGATGACAGGCCGATTGCCCCCGTTCTCGGAAATGTCGCGGCTGCCTTCATCGATCGCCTCGCCAGTTCAAAGCTCAACTGCCACGTCTTCAGGTCCCGATGCGACTTGATACAACCCATTTCCCCTCTCCCCCGTCGATCCGTCCTTCTCGCCAAATGCCTGATGCCTGATGCCTGATGCCTAATGCCTGTTTGTCAGTCGACTCGGGGCAGCGTGAGCCCCGCTTGGTTCTGGTACTTGCCGCCCTTGTCGGCGTACGAGACTTCGCAGACGCGGTCGGCCTGCAGGAAAATCAGCTGGGCCACGCCTTCGTTCGCGTAGACGCGAGCGGGCAGAGGCGTGGTGTTGCTGATCTCGAGCGTGACCTTGCCCTTCCACTCGGGTTCGAGCGGGGTCACGTTCACGATGAGGCCGCAGCGGGCGTAGGTGCTCTTGCCGACGCAGATCACCAGCACGTCGCGTGGAACCTCGATGTACTCGACGGTTTCGCAGAGCGCGAAGGAGTTCGGGGGGATGATGACGTAGCGCTTGTCCTCGGGGCGCGAGCCGACGTCGACCTCCACCATCATGTCGTCGTTGAACGACTTGGGGTCGACCACGGCGATGTCGCCGCTGCGAGGGCTGGGCGTGAAGATCTTGAACCGCGCGCCGACGCGCACGTCGTACCCGTAGCTCGAGACCCCATAGGAGATCCGACCGGGACGCTTGACCGCCGCCTCGAAAGGCTCGATCTTGACCCGTTCGCGAATTTGTGCGTCTGAAAGAACGCCCACGTGACCCACCCTTCAGCCCGCCACCACGGGCTCACGACAATCAACACCCAAACCGAACCATATCCTATCACAATCCAATCATCCCGGTCCGTACCCGAATCCACTTCGCGACAGAAACACCCATACCCCGCGAAAGGGGGCCGCGTCGAATCGGCTCATTCGGATCTTCGGACCGCCCGCACACGTATCGGACGGGTCGAGAGGATACCACGACAGATTGTGGTGGCAATCAACTCCGACCACCAAACCTATGGCCCGGCGGACGAACGACATGCGAACCACGGGCGCAAGCGTATGACTTTGCGAGGCTTACGAACTTGAAAAAATCTTGTTGGAGGGATTCTGGGGTCGGGCGCGGACTTATCCACAGGCATGGGGTCTTCACCCCATGCATCTGTTCGGGTCACCCCCCCTCCAAATCCGGAATTCGAGCGCCCGGGCCGGGTCGTCCGGCACCCTCGGGGCATGTTCCGCCGTACATTGAAGCCTCTGGCGCGGAGACTTGGGCGCGATGCCCGGGCGGTGCCAGCCGCGGAGGTTTTGCATGCCAATCCCCCTGGCCCGGAACGGGCGGACGGGTCGAGTCGTTGTCGCTTGCTGTGCTTCGGCGGTGGGCTTGCTGTCGTTTGGGTGCAGCGATGCCCCCAAGCCCAAGCCCCGCGCGGCGAGCGAGGTCCTGACCGATCGCTCGAACCTGGACCTGCCGACCCCGCTTCGTGGGACGGTTGGGGCGGAGGTCAACATCGGGGGCATTCAGCCGACGCTGATTTCGGGGTACGGCTTCGTGGTGGGGCTCAAGGGAACTGGCGGGCTGGAGATCGACGAGCGGATCGCTTCGACCATCGAGCGTGAGATGGCGGCGATGGGGATCGGCCGCGACAACTTTGACGGCACGGCGCTCGAGGGCATGACGCCACGGCGGCTGCTGCGGAGCCCGGACACGGCGGTTGTGATCGTCCAGGCGGCGATTCCGCCCGGCGCACCGGAAGATTCGACGTTTGACGTCTACGTGAAGGCACTGAACGCGACGAGCCTGGAGGGCGGGCGGTTGTGGACGACCCGGCTTCGGCTGGGGATGGCGCAGCCGGTGGGCGGCGTGCAGGCGCGGCTGATCGGCGAGGCCAAGGGCGCGATTTTCATCAATCCGTTCTCGGAGTCGAGCCGGAACGACACGACCGTGACGCGGACGGTGGGGCGTGTGATGGGCGGGGGCGTGGTGACGACGCCCATGGGCATTTCGCTTTCGCTGTACAACGAAAGCCATGCGCGGGCTCGGTCGATCACGACGGCGATCAACAACCGCTTTCCGTCGGGGCCTGGCGATCGGGGCGCGATCGCGAAGGGCCGCAGCGCGTCGATGATCGAGTTGGTGGTGCCCCAGCGGTACCGCGATGAGCCGGCGGCGTTCATTCAGCTCGTGAAGCACCTGCGGATTGATCAGTCGGCCCCGGAGGAAGCGGCCAAGCGCTACGCCGAGGGGTTGCGCGCCGAGCCGCAGTACGCGGACGACTACTCGTGGTGCCTCGAAGCCTTGGGGCACCGGGCGATCCCGTTCACGCGGTCGCTGTACGACTGCCCGGAGATCGTGCCGCGGCTGGCGGCGTTGCGAGCGGGTGCGAGGCTGAACGACGCGACGGCGGCGTCGCATTTGAAGAATCTGGCGTTTGTGGGTCCCGGGAACGTGCGGACGGACGCGATTCGTCTGCTGGGGGACCTGCCGTCTGGGCCGACGGTGGATGTGGCGCTGCGGGACCTGCTGAAAGAGGATGAGTTGACGGTGCGGGTGGCGGCGTACGAGGCGTTGGCGGCGCGGGCGGAGCGGGCGATGGAGGTTCGGATCCGGGCGAACCAGCCGCGGGGCATGGCGATTTCTCCGACGATGCTGGAGGAGTTGGCGAAGTCGCGTTTGCCGGCGGGGATGCTGCAGGGGGTTGAGCGGATCCCGGTGATCGCGGGGGGGTTCAAGTTCTTCCTGGACATCGTGCCGATGGGCGAGCCGCTGGTGTACGTAACGCAGCAGGGAACGCCGCGGATCGTGCTGTTTGGCGAGGACCTGAGTCTGCACCGGGCGGCGACGACGTCGCTCTGGAACAACACGCTGATGATGGAGGTTGCGGGGGCGGAAGCGGACACGCGGATTCGCTACGTGGCTTCGCCGGGGACGGCGCCGCTGCTGGTGAATTCGAGGCCGAACCTGCCAGACCTGATCGCGACGCTGGCGGCGAAGATCTCGCCGGACGAGCCGTCGGGCGGTCTGGATTTGACGTACTCGGAGATCGTGGCGACGCTGAACGAGTTGTGCGCGGCGGGGGCGACGCGGGCGGGGTTTGCGACGGAGACGGACCGGCTGAAGGCGTCGCTGCTTGCGGCGACGGACACGGCGGCGGTTCGGGAGCGTCCTGAGACCCCTGCGGAACGGGAGTTGATCATCTTCCGGACACCGGAGCGGGTGGGTGAGCCGTCGCCGACGGAGCCGAAGCCTGTGGACAAGCCGTCGATTGTTCCGATCAAGCCGCCGGTGGATGCTCCAAAGTAGGGGTTCGCGGGGGGTTGTGACTCGACGCCGGCCCGGAGCGGAGATTCCGGGTCGGATTCGTCGCCGCGCGGGGACAAACGCGATATATTCGGTTCCTTCGGGCCTGGCACCCGAGATGTTGTGGTTCGGCGTGGCCGGATCCTGATGAAACACGCGACTCGGGGAACCCGGGTCGAGGCACGGACGGGGCGGGTCGGGCGCGAGCCTGGGGCCGCGGGACACGGAGGTTGCTCGCATGCGGTTGGCGAAGCTGACGCTGCACGGATTCAAGTCGTTCGCCGATCGGACGGACTTCACCTTCGACCAGCCGATCACGGGGGTGGTGGGACCGAACGGGTGCGGGAAGAGCAACATCGTGGACGCGGTGAAGTGGGTGCTCGGCGAGCGTTCGAGCAAGAGCCTGCGCGGGCACGAGATGATCGACGTGATTTTCGCGGGTTCGGCGGCGCGGAAGCCGCTGGGCATGGCGAGCGTGACGCTGACGTTTGAGAATCCGGTGATGGAAGCCCCGCTGTTCCAGCAGGCGGAGGCGGCGGCGGTCGTGGGTGCGCCGGCGGTGGACGTTGCGCCGGTGGCGGCGGAGACGTCCGAGGTTGTGGAGGCTGCGCCGGTGGTGGAGGAGGGCGCGGAGGCGGCGGCGCTGATCCAGCGTCACCCGGGGCAGTCGCGTCGGCGCGGGTTGCCGGTCGATGCGGACGTTGTGGAGGTGGAGCGTCGGCTGTACCGCGATGGGACGAGCAAGTACCTGATCAACGGGAAGACGGCGCGGCTGCGGGACATCCGCGAGTTGTTCCTGGACACCGGCATCGGCGCGGACGCGTACTCGATCATCGAGCAGGGCAAGGTTGATGCGATGCTGCTGGCGAGTCCGACCGAGCGTCGGACGATTTTCGAGGAAGCAGCGGGCATCGCGAAGTACAAGCAGCGCCGGATCGAGGCGCAGCGGAAGCTGGATCGGGCCGAGGCGAACCTGAAGACCTCGCGGGAGCAGCTTGAGAACACCGAGCGTCGGCTGCGGATCGTGCGTGGGCAGGCGGCCAAGGCGCGGAAGTTCAAGGAGTTGGACGAGAACCTGCGGGCGTGGCGGCTGGCGCTCGCGTTCGAGCAGTACGACGACCTGCGGCAGCGGCTGAGCGGGCTGACCAGCCGCCAAGCGGTGCTGCATGACGAGCGCGAAGCCGCTCATGCTCAGTTGACAGAGGCCGAGGGGACGAAGCAGGAATCGGAGCTGTCGCGCCAAGAGGCGGCGAGCAGCTACCAGAGCACAGAGCAGGCCCGGCTGGAAGCGGTTCACGCGCAGCAGCAGGCGGCCCAGCGCAAGGGGATGCTCGAGCGGGCGATTGAGGAAGCGAGTCGGCAGTCGGAGCTCGAGAAGCAGCGGATGAGCAACCTCTCGCACCGCGCGGGAGATACCGAGACGGCGATCATCGACCAGCGCGAGAACATCGCGGCGATCAGCGAGCAGCTCGCGGAGGCCGAGCGGCGTCTCGCGGCCGCGGGCGCATCGCGTGCGGGCGTGCTGGAAGAACTGAACGAGCGTCGGCACGCCGCCCAGCAGAAGCAGGCGTCGGCGGCGCGGATCGACCGCGAGCGGATTCAGCTGCTGGCATCGATCCACGCGGACACCAAGCGTGCGGACTCGGTGCGTGAACAACTCGACCGTCTTGCGCAGAAGGCGGGTCGGATCAACGACGACGAGCGGACGCTGCGGGACGG
>JBIKMF010000234.1:0-6687 GCA_044359425.1 Phycisphaerales bacterium | reverse complement strand
GCGACCGTCGCTCGCGGCGCAGGTCTCACGACCCTCCTCGCGCTCGTCGAAGCCTCCGGGCTGCAACTCCCCGCCGAGGGACGATTCACCGTCTTCGCGCCGACCAACGCGGCCTTCGAAGCAATCCCAGCCGAGAAAGTGAAGTTCCTCACCAGCGAGGAAGGGCTCCCCACACTCCGCGCCATCCTCAAGCACCACATCCTCCCCACCGCCACCGACTCGGGATCTCTCCTCCAGCGTCGCGGGGCGACCGCTCTCTCCGGCCAGAACCTCCCCGTCGACAGCGACGCGCTCACCATCGCCGGCGCCACCCTCCTCAAGGCCGACGTCCCCTTCAGCCGCGGCATCGTCCACGTCATCGACCGCGTGATGATCCCCGAAACCCGCTCGATCGCGGAGATCGCCAGCGCCGAACCCCGCCTCTCAACGCTCGTAAAAGCAGTCACCGCCGCCGGCCTCGCGGAGCAACTCGGCGGCGAGAACGGTGGCCCCTGGACCGTGCTCGCCCCCACCAACGAGGCCTTCGAGGCCCTTGGCGAAGAGACCATCAACGCGCTCATCGCCGACCCCGCAAAGCTCGCGACCGTGCTCGCGGCACACGTGATCCCGAGCCGCGTCCGCAGGAGCGAGATGATCGCACAGGGCTCCGCACGCACGCTGATGGGCCGCGACGCCGTCAAGTTCGCCCTCGTCGACGGCAAGGTGACCGCCGGCGGCTCTGGAATCCTCGTCGCCGACATCGAAGCGTCCAACGGCATCGTCCACATCATCGATCGAGTCATCATCCCGGGAGCGGAGTCGTCCGCCGACACCGCTTCGGCCGGCCCCGCCGCCTCGCCCCAGAGCGTGCGCGGCCTGATCGAACTCGCCATCGAGAGAGGCGCACCACTCTTCAACGACGGCAACGAGGCCGCCTGCGCGGCGATCTACGAAGTCACGATCAGCGCCCTCGTGGACCTCTCCCCGGCAACCCTGGGCACGGGCGGCCTCGAGCGTCTGCGGATGACCCTAGCCGAAGCAGAGACCGAGCGTGACGCGACCAAGCGCGCCTGGCTCTACCGCAGGGCGCTCGATCGGGTGTACGCCGACGCCAACCGCTAGCCTGCGACTCACCCACCCCGCTTGGCTCTGCGAACGGCCTCGAGCACCGCGGCTGGCTCTGCACGCGTGGTGTAGTCCGCCTCAACAAAGGCGTACGAGATGATTCCATCAGTGCCGATGACATACGTCGCGGCAAGCGGGAGTTCCCACGAGTCGTCACCATTGATCGCCGGCAGATCGAGCTTTCCGTTGAACATCTCGCGGAGCGTGTCCGGAAGCTTGTACGCCACCCCGTACTGATGGGCAATCTTCAGCTGCGGGTCGCTGACAACCGAGAACGCCAGTTCGTTCTTCTCGGCGGTGCTCAGCGAACCATCGGGCTTCTCCGGTGTCAACGCGACGAGTGACGCCCCTTCGCTCGTCATGTCCGGGAGCACCTCCTGCATCGCCTTGAGCTGAATGTTGCAGTACGGGCACCATCCACCTCGGTACCACGTCAGGACGACGGGACCGCTCTTGAGCATGTCGGCGAGGTGGACCGTCTCACCCTTGGCCCCCGTCGCGGTGAAATCGGGCGCCTTCGCGCCGACTTTCAACGCACTCTCCATCACCCCGCTCGCGGCGACCTGCTTCATCGCGTCCGCGAACACCTGCTGACGATCAGCCGGCATCGACGCGCTGAACTTCGCTTTCACCTCATCGAGTTGCGACCGCAGCGATGGCTGCACCCCCGACCTGGGCTCTTCGCCGCTGAGCTTCTTCCAGTTCGCATCCGCCTGCGAAGTCAGCGCAGCCTGTTCCTTGAGGAACGACTTACGCATGTCGTTGAGGATGCTCTTGTAGAACAGAAACAGCCGGCCGCCCTGGACGACGAACGACTTGGGATCGACCTCGACCTTCTCGCCACTCTTCCCCATCGCGTAGGTGCACCACCCGCCGTGCGCCGGCGCATACTTGTCCGGGTTGCCCTTGAACAGATCCGCGTGTTGCTGCGACGCGAAGCGGTACACCACACCCCCGAGCGTGTGCGTGATCTTCGCGTCACCCTTCTTCGGCGCTCCGCCACCCTCGGAGAAGTACGCCACAGGGTCGTAGCCCTCGATTGCCAGATTCCCCTTGCCGAGGTTGTGCTGCTCCGAGGCCGGCACGGGCGGATTCACCTGCCCGGAGGCGCCTCCCCCGGCAACTCCAAGCATGGTGGCGACAACGAACGTACGAAAAGCGTGCTGCATAAACCGGTTCCTTTGCGCACGCGACGTGCGCCGTGGTGTGGACCCGGTTTCGATGCCGCGACAACGCGGAGGATTCAGCTTTCGCCCGCGATCACTTCAGCTCAACGATCCGAACATTCCGGAAGTGAATCTCCGCACCCTCGGACTGCAGGCAGATGAACCCGGGAACCTGCTCGACGTCCGTCGCACGGTTCAGTTCCTGCCCGTTCACCTTGAGGATCACATCGCCCTGGTTCACGATGATCTCGTACTCGTTCCACTCGCCCAGCGGCCGCTCCACGGGCGACGCGGTCGCGAGCTTCTTGGTGTTCCGCCCGTTGGTGCGGGACTTGTCGACCGTCATCGTGAACTCGTCGATGTTCCAGAAATCGCCCGCGCTCCCCGACTGCAGCTGCGCCTCGACGCTCTTGGGCCACACCTTGTCATCACCCACCATCCGCACGAGCACGCCGGAGTTGCCCGCGCCCTTCGCCGGGTTGAACCGCCACTCGAGCTTCAGCACGAAGTTGGTGTACTTCTTCTCCGTGCGGAGATACCCGATCGGCTGCCCCTTGCACACGAGCACACCGTCGTTCACGCTCCACGCCTCGAACTCGTCCTTCGCGTTCGGCAGGCACGAGGTCCAGCCGGTGAGGTCCTTGCCGTTGAAGAGCTGCACCTCGCCGGGCATCGGGGCCCCGAGGTCCCGGATCTTCACGTTCCGCAGCGCCAACTCCGTATCGCCGTGATCCTGGATCGCGAGGTGGCCCCGCTTTTGAACGCCAAAGCCCTTCGCGTCCGCGAACTTGCTCGCCGCGATCTTCGAAGCCCACTCCTTCGTCGCCTCACCCGCGCCGTCGAACACCTGCGCATCCACCAGCTTCACGTCGTTCAGCCAGTGCTGCACCTGCCCGTTGCGGATGTAGATCCGCCCCGTGTTCCACTCGCCCGCCGGCTTCATCGACTTCTGCTCGCCCTGCGCCGGCTCCGGCGGGTACAGGTCATACATCGCGCCGCAGTACTGCCCCGGCTGGAGCTTGCCCGGGTACGTCGCGTCCTCCAACAACTGATACTCCGGGCCCGTCATGTACGTCGCCCCGTCCGTCTCCGCGACCCGCCACATCACCCCCGAGTTCGCCGCCTTGCCGAGCTTGAACTCAAACGCCATCTCCACATCCCCAAACTGCTCCGCCGTGATGATGTCCCCCCCACCACCACCCTTGGCCGTCGCGATCACCCCGTCCTCCACCGTCCAGCCCTTCGTTGGAAACGCCGGCTGCTTGTACCCGCGCCACATGCTCGTCGCATCAGCACCCGTGTACAGCTTCCATCCCGCGGCCTGCTCGACAGGCGTCAAGGCGGGAGGGTTCATCGTCGAAAGCAGGACCAGAACGGCGGTTGCGGTGATCATGGAACAGGCTCCTCTTGGGACCGCGAGTGTACCAAACCGCCGGCCTCCCGGGCCCCCCGTGCAACCAAACAAAAAGCCGCGCCCCATCGGGGGGCGCGGCTGGTACTCACCTGACTCTTCGGCCGTCTCAGTTGCAGCCGTCGCGGACGCACATCAGGAACCCGATCACATCGTCCTGGTCGGTGTCCTCGTCCCCGTCGAAGTCGGCATCGCCGTCCTCGAACGACTGCATGAACGCCCGGATGTCCCGAAGGTCCACGCGGCCGTCCCCGTTCCAGTCGCACGGGCAATCCTCATCGGCCGTGTCGCACTTGATGTCCTCGCACGCGGAGCCATCGCCCGCGTAGCGACCCATCAACCTCGTGCACACCTCTTCGCTCACGATCACACACCGCCGACCCTCGAGGTCGCCGATGCAGCACGCGCCGCGAGCGTCCGGCTCGCAGATTCCCCGCACGCAGTCCGTGCCCGGCCCACGGAACCGGCCGCCCAGTTCGCGACACCGCGCCACGGTCACCACTTCGCACCGCAACACGCCGTCCTTGCCCGTGATGCAGCACGCGCCCGTCGGGTTCGGCTGCGGACACGGGTTGTCCTCGCAGTTGGTCCCCGGCCCGCGGAAGAGCCCGCCAAGCTCGCGGCAGCGAGAAATCGTCACCACCGTGCACCGCACGCCATCCTCCGTGCGAACGCAGCACGCGCCCGTCGGCTCCGGACGCGGGCACGAATCCGCCCCGCACCGGCTGTTGTCCCCGCGGTACAAACCGTTCATCTCGGCGCACCGGGCCTGCGTCACTTCGACGCACGTCACGCCGCCATCGGCCCCACGCACGCAGCACGCCCCACGCACCTCCACCGTCGGGCACGCACGATCACCGCAGACCGTCCCGTTCCCGCGGTACAGACCGCCCGCATCGCGGCACGCCGCCAGCGTCATCACCACGCACCGCACCGTGCCATTCTCGCCACGAACGCAGCACGCGCCCACGGGCTCAGGACGCGGGCAGGCTTCCGGCCCGCAACGCGTGTTGTCGCCGCGGTACACGCCGTTCAACTCGCGGCAGCGGGCCGCGGTCGCCTGAACACAGGCGATTCCCGTGTTCGTACGCACGCAGCATGCGCCGGTCACCGTCGTCGGCACGCACGAGTTCGGACCGCACACGGAGTTCGCACCCCGCCAGCGACCACCACGGCTCACGCACACCGCCTCGGTCACCACGACACACTCGATCGTGCCGCTCGCCGAACGAACGCAGCACGCCCCGGTCGGAGCAGCAGGAGGACAGGTGGCCGGACCACACAGGGTCCCGGCTCCACGCCACTGGCCGTTGCGCTCGGCGCACATCGCCTCGGTCAGGATAATGCAGTTGAACACGCTGCCCGCCGGGCCCTGCACGCAGCACGCGCCCGTCGCCGGGGGCTGCGGACAGGTCTCCGGACCGCACACCGAGCCAACGCCACGCCACGCACCGTTGCGTTCGGCGCAGACCACCGCGGTCACCACCACACACTCAAGAACGCCCGTGTTCGATCGGACGCAGCACGCACCGGTGGGCTCGGGCTGCGGGCAGGTCGTCGGACCGCAATCGGTGTTCGCACCCTGCCACGTCCCGCCCTCCCGGACGCAGAACTCCTCGATCGTCACGATGCAGGTGTTCCCGTTCGGAGTCGCGATGCAGCACGCGCCGGGCGGATTCGGGTTGGGGCACGTATCCGCCCCGCACGCCGTTCCCACGCCGCGGAATGTGCCGCCCTGCGCATCGCAGTCGGCTGCCGTCACCACCACACAGATGATCTGGCCCATGCCCGGGGTCGCCACGCAGCACGCGCCAACCTGAGGAGGGGGCGCACAGTTGGTGTTCGAGCAGTTCGTTCCCGCGCCACGCCACGATCCACCCTCTCGGTCGCACGCGGCCTCCGTCGTGAGCACGCACGTGATGCCAAGCAGGCCATTGATGCAGCACGCGCCCGTCACCGGCGGCGTGCAGATCGTGTTGTCGCACGCCGAACCCGCGCCTCGCCACGTCCCGCCCTCACGCGTGCACGCGGCTTCCGTCGCGATCACGCACGTGATCGCCCCGTTCGCCTGGATGCAGCACGCGCCCGTCGGAGCCGGCTGAGGGCACGCATCCGCGCCGCACACCGTCCCCGCCCCACGCCACACGCCGTTCTGCGAGGCGCACATCGCCTCCGTCGACACCAGGCACGCGATTCCCGACGGCGTCGCCACGCAGCACGCGCCCGTCTGAATCACCGGGCACTGGGCCGCGCCGCAGGTCACACCCACGCCCCGCCACGCGCCGTTCATCGACGCGCACTGGGCCTCGGTCACCTGCACACAGTTGATCGTCCCGGCATTGGGCGCCACGCAGCACGCCCCCGTCGCCGGTGCACACGTCGTCGGCCCGCACACCGTCCCCGCCCCACGCCACGTACCCCCCTCACGAGCGCACGCGGCCTCCGTCCCTACCAGGCACGTCACACCGTTGGGCGTCGGAATGCAGCACGCACCCGTCGGCGCCGGCGCGCACGTCGTGCTCCCGCACACCGTCCCGGCCCCACGCCAGGTCCCGTTCTGCGAAGCACACATCGCCTCGGTCACCTGCACACACCGAATCAACCCACCCTGCGCCACACAGCAGGCGCCCGTTTGCTGGGCTTGCGCCTCGGGCACGCAACACATCGCCGACGCAAGCGACGCACACAGCATCGCGACTCTCGAGAGCCAACTCATGTGACTTCTCCCTTTTCACCACACCACCGAGAACCGGCGGGACGGCGCACCAACCGCTGGAGCACCTCGCCCGTGAGTGTCCGAGATAACGCCAGTGGTTTCAAGTGAAATGCACAAGACACTCCGGTTTCCCGCCCCCCGCGGCCACCGGACACCCGGACTTTCACCTACCCCCCGCTCCTACTCCCCCAGCTCCCGCTTCGCCCCCTCGATCACCCGGTCCCAGTCAAACGCCGGCCCGGGGTCCACCTTGTTCTTCTGGACATGCCAGTGCCCCAGCAACCCTCTAA
>JBIKMF010000233.1:0-6688 GCA_044359425.1 Phycisphaerales bacterium | reverse complement strand
GCCTCGAGTGCGCAGACACCGATGCCTCCGGCGGCGTCGACGGCGACGACGTGATCAACTTCTTCGCCGCGTGGGATGCCAGCGGCATCTCTTTCCCCGGCTGCGAGTAAGTCGACAGCCCGCTCATCCGATGATCCAATCGCCCCCGGGATCCACTCCCGGGGGCCTTTCTTTTTAGCATCCCGCATCCCAGGACGCGAAGAACGCGATCGTGTCGTCGCCGTCCGTGCCGCCGTCCCCGTTGAAGTCCGCGTCGCTCACGTCCCACGCCGCGAAGTACGCGATCACATCATCCCCGTCGACTCCGCCGTCGCCGTTGATGTCCGCAGGACACGTCGGTGCCGGCAGAACCTGCGGCTCGACGAAGAACCCGATGTGGTCAACGAAGAGCGACGTCGGTGTCTCGATCATCCCGCCCGGATACGACCGTCTGGTCTCGAACGTCAGCCGAATCTGCATCGCGCCGGTCATCCCGAAGTTCCGTATGTTGTTCCCGGCATCCGGGTCCGCATCCACCAGGTCTCCGATCGGGATGTTGTAGATCGCGGTCCCCGGTTGAAGCAGTATGTCCGCTGTCTCCCATTGATCATCATCGCCCGCGGCGTCGATCGCCAGATCCCCGTTGTCATCCTCCCGCACCGCCAGAGCCATCGACAGCCGGCCGCTTGCCGGAGCCTTCACCGCGATGCTCAGGTACGCCGCTCCCGCCGGCACGCTCAGGTTCGCGCCCGTCATCACCGGCGTCCCGATGGTGAACCCCGCGATCGAGAAGAACGCGTCGCGCCGGAAGTTCGCCCATGCTTCCATCGACGCACCCTCGAACACCACGGTGTCCGAGCCGCGGGCGCCGAACCCCGACACGCCGCCAAAGTACGAACTGATCGGGCTGAACACCGAGCTCGGTGCTCCGAAGTCACTCGGTAGACTCACTTGGCCCATCGCTCCGCTCGCCATGACCAATCCGAGTACGGCCGCTTTCATCGTGTTTCTCCTGCGAAGCCAATCGACCCACCCGCCCGCCGCGGGACAACCAAACCCCCCGCCGCGCTTTCACGCGACCGAGAGTGAAGCGGGACTCTGCCCGCCGCAAGAGCGATCAGCGGAAAGTGCCCGTGAGGCGCCCAACCGCGATCGTGTCGCCCGCGTTGATGTGCGGGAAGTCCACGGGAAGCGGCGGCTGCTCGTCGTGCGGGTTGTCGTCAACCACGAACGTCCGGAACTCGAGCTCGGCGTTGCCCAGGTCGTTCGCCACGATCGTGCCGAACAGATTCCCGTTCACCATGATCTCGTACGACGCCCCAGGAACGCCGTCCTCGATCGAAACGTTGAACCGCTGGATCAGCGTGTCGCCCACGATGCGCTCGCGGTACACCGACTTCGCCGAGAACGCGTCGCGTGCGCCCATCCGCGCCAGAACCCGATAGTCCGCCGCGCTCGCCTCCGACGCCATCGTGCCGACCATGCCGCAGATCGCCGCGGCAACAAGAGACAGATTCTTCAACATGCCATTCCTTTCCAAAAGTGTGAGGGACTCTGTGGCTCCGGATCGAGATCCGCCTGCCGCCGCGGAGCCTTGCGACCGCCCGCGGACCCGATCCGGCCTTGCATGCGACGCGGGCGGCAATCGCCAGTCAGCTTCGCGAGAATTCCGGACCTCGCCCCGGCGGGCTCGGATTGCGCCCCTTCCTTGAAGATGCCTGATAGTGCCCGTCGGTTTTCAACGCATAAGGTGATAAGCAATGGCATCTCCCCTCCCATCCCAGCCCGACGGCACCCCAAACGACCGTCCCGCACCCGCCCATGGTTATGTCACCGAGCTCCTCGCCGGTGCCCAGCGAGGCGACTCCGCCGCGACCGAAGAACTCTTCCCCATCGTCTACGAAGAGCTCCGCCGCCTCGCCGCCGGACTCATCCGCGACGAAGGTCGCGCCCACACCCTCCAGGCCACCGCGCTCGTCCACGAGGCCTACATGCGCCTCGTCGGTCCTGAGCAAACACCCTGGGAGAACCGGGCCCACTTCTTCGGCGCCGCCGCCCAAGCCATTCGTCGCATCCTCATCGACCACGCCCGCTCCAAGCTCCGCATCAAGCGAGGCTCGGGCGCCAAGCCCATCCCCCTCGAAGACTCCCTCGCGCTCAGCATGGAGGCCCCCGAGAGCCTGATCGACCTCGACCGCGCCCTCGCTCGCCTCGCCGAGATCTCTCCTCACAAGGCCAAGGTCGTCGAACTCCGCTTCTTCGCCGGTCTCACCGTCGAGCAGACCGCCCTCGCCATGCAAGTTTCGCCGAGCACCGTCGCGAGAGACTGGCAGTTCGCCCGTGTCTGGCTCCACCGAGAACTCGAGCGCGAAGCCTCGGAGGGCGCATGAGCACCAACCCGCAGGACCCCTCCTCCGGTGGCGCAATGCCCCTCTTCGACCGGGCCGAACAGGTCTTCTTCGAGGTCGCCGCGCTCGCGCCGATCGATCGGCCCGCGGCGATCTCCCGTCTCTGCAAGGGCGATGCCGCGCTCGAACAGGAAGTTCTCGCGCTCGTCGCCTCCGCCGAACGCATGGGCGCATTCCTCGATAAGCCAGTCCTCGGTCGCGAGTTCGACGATCTCTCCGCCGCCAGTCGTGCCCACGAATCTCCCGACGATCTCGTCGGCACAACCCTGGGCCCCTTCACGGTCGAGGCTCGCCTCGCCTCCGGCGGCATGGGCACCGTCTACGTCGCGCGACGCTCCGACGAACAGTTCCGCCAACGCGTCGCCATCAAGGTCGTCAAACGCGGGCTCGACTCCGAAGAGATCCTCCATCGCTTCACCGAAGAACGTCACGCCCTCGCCAGCCTCGACCATCCCAACATCGCCCGCCTCCTCGATGCCGGCGTCACCCCCGATGGCCGCCCGTACCTCGTCATGGAGTACGTCGACGGCGAACCCATCGACGAGTACTGCGACCGCCGCCGCCTCAGCGTGCGACACCGACTCGAGCTCTTCCGCGGGGTCTGCGACGCCGTCCACGCCGCCCACCGCTGCTTGATCGTCCACCGAGATCTCAAGCCCGGCAACATCCTCGTCACCTCCGCCGGCACACCGAAACTGCTGGACTTCGGCATCGCCAAGGTCCTCGATCCCGGCATCCGCACCCGCGAAACCATTGTCACCGAGCGCCGCCTCACACCCGAGTACGCCAGCCCCGAACAGGTCCAGGGTCAGTCCATCACCACCGCCAGCGACGTCTACTCCCTCGGCGTTGTGCTCTACGAACTTCTCACCGGTGTCCGCCCCTACGGCTTCGTCCAGCGCTCCAACGACGAAGTCCGCAAGGTCGTCTGCCACCTGCTCCCGCAAGCCCCCAGCCGCGCCGTCACCGTCCGCGTCGAGCGATTGCGCCAAACCACGGTGCCGCCCACCGCCGAGCCCGCCAGCTCGCAGCCGATGACATCCGGATCCGGCCCCGATCACCCCAAGACCCACGGCGTGACCTCCTCCCGCCTGCGGGGCCTCCTCCGCGGCGATATCGACAACATCGTCCTCATGGCCCTCCGCAAGGAGCCGCACCGCCGCTACGCCTCCGCCGAGCAGATGGCCGCGGATATCGGCCGATTCCTCGCCGGCATGCCCGTCCAGGCTCGCGGCGATACATGGTCGTATCGTTCACGGAAATTCATCCGCCGCCACCGCCTCGCCGTCACGTCTGCACTTGCCTTCGTTCTCTTCCTCGTCGCGGGCCTCGCGCACACGCTCCGTCAGAACGCCGAGATCACCCGGCAACGCGACCAGCTCGCCGCCACGAACTCCGGCCTCCAGCAGACCCGCGAGTTCCTCGTCTCCGTTCTCGGCGGCGCACAAACCAGCGGCCTCGGCCCCGGCGCAACCCTCCGCGATGTCCTCTCCGAAGCGGATCAACTGCTCAGCTCCGCACCACCCGAGGATCCCGATACCCTCGCCGCCGCACAGCAGGCCATCGGTGTCTCCATGATGACCCTCGGGCTCGTCCAGCAGGCCCGCCCGCTTGTCGATGCCGCCGTCGTTCGCTTCCAGTCCCTGCCCCCCGACAGCGAGATTCGCCTCAGCGCCGAGTTCGAACAGGCACAACTCCTCTACTACGAAGGTAAGCACGCCGAATCCGAAGCCGCGCTCCGCCCGCTTCTCGCCCGTGAACGCGCACGCGCCGCAGGAATACACACAACCCGCGAAGCCGACATGCTCAACGCCATCGGCACCACGCTCCGCGCCCAGTCCAAGACCGATGAAGCCCTCGCGGTCCACGCCGAAGTGCTTCTCATCAGAACCAGCCTCTTCGGACCCGAAAGCCTCAAGGTCGCCGAAACCCACAACAACATCGCCGCCGCGAAGTTCTCCAAGGGCGACTTCGCAGGTGCAGCCGACGGCTTCGCTCAATCGCTCGCGACCCGCGTCCGCCTCCTCCGCCCCGATCACCCGCTCGTCGTCGCCACGCGCAGCAACCTGGGACTCGCCACCCTTCGCAAGGGCGACGCCACCGCCGCGCTCCCATTCCTCGAACAAGCCGCCTCATCGTGGACCGCCGCCTACGGCCCCACCCACCCCGGCCGCGCAACCGCCCTCATCTCCCTCGCCCAGGCACAGCGAAAGCTCGGCGCATTCGACCAAGCCCTCGCGTCGCTGCGACTCGCCGAAGAGTGGCACGCCGCCAACTCACCCGCCGACTCTCCCGCTCGCCACGCCGTAGGTGCCAACATCGGAATCACCCTCGCACTCAAGGGCGATTGCGACCAGGCCGTGCCCATCATCGAGTTGCATCTCGCCTCGCTCGAGAACGCCAAGGGCATGGCCGGCATCACCGACCAGTCCTTCGAATCGCTGATCAACTGCTACGAGTCCCGCGGCAACACAGCCGCTGCCGAGCAGGTCAAAGCGCGACGCAAGGCGTTCGCAGAGCGAAACCGTTAGCGCCGCCGGCGAAGGCCCAGCAACCCCAGCCCCAGCCCCGTCACCCCAACGCCCGGCGCCGGAATCGCAAAGCTGAACGTGTACTCACCGGCCTCCCGCGCCGCATCGCCGGTCAACTCCACCGTGTAGCGGATCGCGTACGTCCCGGGAGTCAGAATCCCCGCCCGATCAACCCACTGCGGCGCATCCCGTTCATCAATACGAAACTCGATCCCATCTGTGCCGCCAGCCAGGGTGGAGAGTTCAACCTGAAACTCATCCCCCTCCGACGTGCTCGGCCGCGGACTGACCAACATCGAAAACGGTGTGTCCGCCGTCACCTGAAACTCAACATAGATCGTCGCCGCGGCCTCGCCAAACACAGGCTCCGGCCGTCCCCCCACCAACCCAATCCCACCCGATGCCCCCAGCGACCCAAACGCCCGGATCGCATTCGGGTCCACGATGCAGTTGATCGTCGAATCCGCCGTGTTCGTCAGCAACCCGCCGTCCGCCGAGGGAAACTGCACCGTCGCACCAGCGGTCTCGACAAACGCCGAGAAGTCCGAGGCCTGCCGACTGACAACGTTCCCATCAAAGGACGTCGACGCAGTAATCGACCTCGCCTGCGTCAGCAGAACGACCTCCGCGCTCGCGCACGTGCCAGCCAAGGTCGCCGCGATCAGCCCCGTGAACAACCATCGACCCATGAGCAAACTCCCGTGTCCCACACGCAGGTCAGCTACCCCAATGCACAGCCTGTCCGGCCGCATCCGAGGTCCTGCCACACCATCGTGCGCCATTTCCGCCCGTTTGCCAGCAAAGTCCCCCAATTCACCACCTGGTTCACCCTAAACCGACCATTCCTTACCCCAGAACCCGCCGGGGGTAGGTGTGTGTGCGGTATCCAGCGCCCGCCCGCCTTCAAGGAGCTTGGCGCGCTCAACGCTCGTCGCCCTTGCGCCTCGATGGCACGCCGCACTCGATCGCCTCCCGGATCGCCGCTCGCTCGGCTTTCTCCGCCCTCCCTGGCTTCCCGATCCGGTTATGGGTCTCCCAAAACCCCCTACAACCACTGGATCGTTCCGGTTTCGGATCTCCGCATCCGGATATTCGGTACTGCTTGGTCTATACTCCACCGGCCACTTATCACAGGAGCAGAGCCATGATCAAACTCGTCGCAAGTTCCGTGTTTGCAGTTGTTTGTGCAGCGAGCGCCTCGGCGGTCGTCGTCCCGTTCGTCGAGACCTTCGAATCCTCCGGTGCCGCCTGGAGCTCCGCCGCTGCCTTCACTCCCCTCGCCTACTCCCCCGCCGGTGGCCCCGACGGCTCCGGGTTCGGCAGCATGTCCACCCCCTTCACCGCCTTCACCCCATTCGCGCAACCTTTGCTCTTCCGTGGGCAAAGCAACTTCGGCTCCAGCGGCGGTGCCTTCGTCGGTGACTGGATCGCCGCCAACGTCACCACCTTCACCTTCTCCGTGCGCCACAACGCCCCCGAGCCGCTCGACTTCTTCGCCCGCTTCGCGCCCCCAGCCGGCCCGGGTGTCGTCGGCCTCACCTCTCCCCAGGTCCAGCCCAACACCTGGACCACGCTCAGTGTCACCATCAACCCCCGCAACCCCTCGCTGATCTACGAGGGCACCACCTTCGCCGCATTCTCCACCATCGCCCGCACGCAGGTCGGGATCCTGGTCCCCGCCTCCCTTGCCGGTAACACCTCGACCTTCACCTTCGACCTCGACAACGTCCAGATCACCCCCGCCCCCGGGAGCGCCATGCTCCTGGCCCT
>JBIKMF010000232.1:0-6757 GCA_044359425.1 Phycisphaerales bacterium | reverse complement strand
GTCCAGGACCTGGGCAAGCGTGGCGAGCAGATCGGCCAGATCATCAAGGTGATCGACGACATCGCCGAGCAGACGAACCTGCTGGCCTTGAACGCCGCGATCGAAGCGGCCCGGGCCGGCGATCACGGACGTGGCTTCGCGGTCGTTGCCGACGAGGTCCGCAAGCTGGCCGACCGCACGACCAAGGCGACCGAGGAGATCGGCCGCTCGATCTCGGCCATCCGCGAGCAGACCAAGTGCGCCGTCGAGCAGATGGGCATGGGCACCACCAAGGTCCGCGATGGCGTTGGACGGGCCCAGACGGCCCGCGAGCGTCTGGACCAGATCGTCTCCGGTACCAACCACGTGAGCTCGATGATCGGCAACATCGCATCCGCCGCCGAAGAACAGCGTGCGGCCACGCGGAGCGTGCTTGACGGCATCGGCGAACTGACCGCGTCGGCCCGCGCCGTGCGGGACGGTGCGAACGAATCGGCTCAGGCCGCAAGCCTCCTCGCGGACAACGCCACGAGGATGCGCGACCTGGTGAACCAGTTCAAGGTTGCGCCGGATTCTCGCGGACGGTAACGTCCACGGGTTCCCAGCCGCCGCCAAGGGCGCGGAAGACCGAGACATACGCGAGGGTCACCTCCGTATCGCTGACGACGAGATCCTCCTCGGCGTCGTAGAGCGACCGCTGACCATCGAGCACGTCAAGGAACCCTCCGACCCCGCTGGTGTACCGATCGGTCGCGAGTTGAACAGCACGTTGATTCGCCGTCACGGCGTTCGCAAGATGCGAACGCCGTGTTTGTTGTTGCTCGAAGGACACCAGCGAGTTCTCAACCTCCTCCATCGCCAGCAGGAAACGGCTCTCGTACGCGATGAGCGCGGCACGAGAACGCTCGTCGGCGGCCTCCACCTGCCGCCGGGCCCTTCCGCCGTCCAACAGGTTCCACTTGAGCGCCGGACCAATGCTCCACGCCCGAGCATCCATGTTGAAGAGCCGCCCCGGATCCGCCGCCTCGAAGGCGAACGACCCGTTCAACGTCAGCCGCGGGTACAGGTCCGCGGTCGCCACCCCGATCCGTGCTGTCGCCGCCGCGAGCTCACGCTCCAACCTTCGAAGGTCCGGACGACGAAGCAGCATCTCCGAAGGTGCACCGATCGGAAGCTCCGTCGAGGGACGCGGCACCGCGGCCACCGCCGAAAGCTCGTCCACGAGGGCCCCCGGGGCCTGGCCCAGAAGAACCGCGAGCCGGTACATGCTCCGACGAGCTCCCGTCACCAACGGTGGCATGCGTGACTCACGCAGAGCCAGCTGCGCAGTGGCCTGCTGAATCTCAAGCTCGGCAGAAAGACCGGCCTCGAGCCGCGCGCTCAACAAATCAACCGTGTCCTTCTGAACCCGGATCGCGTTCTGAACTACACCCATGCGAGCCTGAAACGACCGCAGGTCCACGTACGCCGTCGCCACCTCGGCGGCGAGCGAGACCAGAACCTCACGGCCACCTTCCTCCGCCGCCGCGAGATCGGCATCGGCCGCCTCAACCCCTCGCCGCACCGCGCCGAAAAGATCGACTTCCCAGGCCGCGTCCAGCCCGATGTCGAACCGGGTCGCTTCCTTTTCGGCCCCAAAGACGTTCTCGGTGCGTTCACTCTCGCGGCTGCGCGAGGCCCCGCTCCCGGCATTGAGATTGATCTTGTCGCCCGACGCCGCCACACCCCTGAGCGCGCGAGCTTCGCGCACCCGACTCGCCGCGAGCTTGAGATCAAGGTTGCCGATGACCGCGCGATCCACAAGCGAGGAGAGCGTTGCGTCGTTCATCCGTTCCCACCAGCGAGCGATGGGCGCGGCATCGGCCGGGGAAACCGAGAGCGAGTTCACGAATCGCTCCGGGCTGGCCACCTCGGGACGCGCGTAGTCCGGGCCAACAGCCCGGCAACCCGTGAGGGCAAGGGCTGCGCCAGCGACGAAGATGATCTGAAGGTTCCTGCTCATTTGTTCTCCTGAACTGCCGCGGGCTGCGTGGGCTCGGCTTCACGCGCGATAGGTTCTGCCTGGATGTAAACGTCCATCTGCTGTCCGATGAAGACCGGAAGCTTGGCGCCGTCGAAGGCGTACAGCACTTGAAGAACGCGGGTGTCGACGCGTTCCGTGCTCTCACCGGTAAGCGACTTCTTGGGAACCACGTACGGCTCAAACCGCACGAACTCGAGCGTGGTGTTGAGCTCTTTGTTGCCCTTTACAAAACCTACGGCCGAGGAACCCGCCTTGAGACGCCAGGCCTCGTGCTCGTCAATCTCGACGCGGATATGCAGCGGGTTGACGACGCCGACCGTCATCAGCGCCGCGTTCCCTGTGCTCGCAAACTCCCCGGGCCGGATCTCCACCTGGAGCACGCGACCTGCGATCGGCGAGCGCACGGTGCGACGCTCGATCTCCGTCTCGACCGCCGCGACCTCCGCCTCTGCCGAGACAACCTGCGACTCGGCGATCGCGAGATCGGGGGCCCAAGTACCAGCCTTGAGAAGCTCCAGTTCGGCACGGAACTGCTGAACGCGAGTCTTCGACACCGCCACCGCGTTCCGCTTGCGGCTGAGCTCCTCTTCCGCAACAGCCCGGCGATCGGCGATCTTGTCCCAGAACGCAAGCTGCTGCTCGAGGTCCAGGACGCTCGCCTCGGCCTCAGCCAGCCTCGCCTCCGCGGGCGGGATCAGTTCCACGCGCGTGCCCTGCCGCAACCGTTCGAGTTGCCGGCGGACGGTCTCGAGCTGCGCTCGTTTGGTGAGCAGCGAGGCCGAAAGCTCGCGAGAATCAATCCTGAAGAGAGGGTCACCCTTCGCGATGTCCGCTCCGACCACCGCGAGCACCTCGGCGACAATCCCTGCCACCGGCGTGCCGATCGCGATGTTCTCCGAACTCGCCTCGACAAGACCCGAGCCCGCCACAAAGGCCTCGAACGGCGCACTCGGCGGGCGAATCACCGGCGGCTGCGCCAGCGGCGGCTTGCTCTGGCGGATAACGGTGACCGCGGCGAGGATCACGCCGACGATCGCGAGCAACGGCAGTACGAGACTACGGAGCATCGGGGGGATCTCCTACTTATCTTCGGCAGCGACGTGCGTCGCGGCGGTCTTGTGGCCTTCGCCGGTCTGAACCTTGACGATGTGACCGTCGTCCATCTCGGCGATGCGGTCTGCGAACTCAAAGATGCGCTGGTCGTGGGTCACAACGATGAGTGAAAGGTCGTTGTCGGCCGCAACACTGCGGAGCAACTCCATGACCCGCTGGCCGGTGGCATGGTCGAGCGCACTCGTGGGCTCGTCGCACACGATGATCTTCGGCTTGTGCACGAGTGCGCGGGCAATGGCGACGCGCTGCTGCTGCCCGCCCGAAAGCCGTGACGGCGGGTCCTTCACCCGGCCGCCCAGCCCAACTTGGTCGAGCACAGCCGCCGCACGTTGGACGGCCTCGCGCCGCGACACGCCGTTGAGCATGAGGGGTACCGCCGCGTTCTCAGCGATGGAGAGTGTCGGAATCAGGTTGAACTGCTGGAAGACGAACCCGATGTTCCGCCCCCGGAAGGCGGCCCGCTCCCCCCCCCGCATCTTGGAGAAGTCGCGGCCGAGCACTTCGCACTCGCCGCCGTCGCGATCGAGGACACCGGCGATCACAGAGATCAGCGTCGTCTTCCCGCAACCGGAGGGACCCACCAGCATAAGTAACTCGCCGGTGCGGACGTCGAGGTCGATCCCACGCAGAGCCCGGACGGCCGCATCGCCCTTGCCGTAGGTCTTGGTCACGGCGCGGCATCGCACCGCAATCCCTCGTTGCGTCCAGCTCTGCCGATCGTCTTGTTCCGCGGGAACAGTCATGAGAACTCCCGATCAAGCCTTAAACACCACTCCAGCCTCGAGCCGCAGCACCTTTGCAAGACTGAACAATCCCGCCAGCAGCCCCACAGTCAGCATCGCGCCCCCGGTGACGGCGGGGATGTACCACGGCATCTCGAAGGCGAGGCCCGTGTTCCGGATCAGCGACCCGAAGACACTCGCGATTCCCAGGCCGAGTCCGAAAGCGATGGATGTCGCCGTCAACACCTGAACCATCACCATGGATATCAACGTGCCGGCCCCCGCCCCCATCGCCTTCAGCGAGGCAAAGTACCGAAGGTTGTCGACCGTGAAGTTGAAGAACGTTTGCCCCGTCACGATGATGCCGATCAACAGCCCCAGCCCCACCGCGATCCCGAAGTTCACCAAGATGCCCGTCTTCGCGAGAATAAAGCCGCTGGTCAGACGCTCGAACTC
This sequence comes from Phycisphaerales bacterium, assembly GCA_044359425.1. Taxonomy (GTDB): domain Bacteria; phylum Planctomycetota; class Phycisphaerae; order Phycisphaerales; family UBA1924; genus JBEIUO01. Next base: position 2,464 of record JBIKMF010000232.1, on the reverse strand, counting down.
AGCGGGCGTACGCGCCACAAACGGCGTGCGTTCCTCGATCCGACGACGAACGTCCTCGACATCAGCCCCCGGCTTCAGCTTCACCATCACGAATGACATCAGGTTGCGTTCTTGCGGCGTGATCTGGAGCGCGCGGGAGTACGTCGTGTAGAGAACCGGATCCCAGAAGAACGAGGGAGGGCTCGAGTATGTGCCGACGATCCGCAACTCGTGATCGTTGATGCTCAGCCGGTCCCCCACCTCGATGTCGCGACCATCTCGGGTCATCCGAAGCTTGCTCGCCTTGTCCTTCACATCGATCAGAATCGCGCCCTCCTGGCGCAGATCCGTGATCGCTCCCTCCACAACCGTGTGCGGTCCACCGACGAGTGTCGCGTCGTCAATCCCCACGACGATCACCAGCATGCTGGTGCCGTCCGGCAGCCTTGCCCGCAGCCAGCCCTTGAACATCGGCGACGCCCACTCCACGCCCTCGACCGACCGCACGCGTTGCACCGCCGTCTCCGGCATGCCGACCTGATCCTCGCTGAACCGAACCTGTTCGTCCATGACCCACAGATCTACGCCCGGATTCTGCCGTATGAACGTAACCGTCTGGCTCTTGAACCCCGTGAAGATCGAGGCCTGCTGCGCAATCATCATCGCCGCGAACGCCATGCCCGCGATCAGACCGAAGTACTTCAGCCGGTCCCCCATCAGCATCTTGATCGCCAGCCAGTTCACGCCCGCACCCCCGAACGCCGCGCAGTACCAGCCCTCGCGGAAGACCCCGGCGACTGCTTCTTCGCTCGCTTCGTCCCCGCAACCTCCGCGGCCTCCGCGGGTGCCATCATCCCCGCGAGCACAACGTCAAGCAGCGCGTACGCCGTCTCCTTCGGCCTCTTGAAGTCCACCCACGGGTCCTTGCCATGCGTGATGAACAGCGAGACCACGCCGTGCGCCGCAGCCCAGTGCAACTGCGTCAGCATCGCGTGATCCCGGTACGGCTTCACGAACCGCTTCTGCTCCAAGCACTCCCCCACCACCCGGTGCAGGAACGCGTAGCCGTCCTGGTCGGGGTTCCCGTGCTTGCCCTCGCACTCCTTGATGAGCTCCGGATCGCTTGGGTGCGGGGACATGAACATGAACCGGTAGTGGTGCGGATGCTCGAGCGCAAAGTCCACGTACGCTCGCCCCATCGCCCGCAGCTTCTCGACCGGGTCCCGGATCGCCTCAACGTGCCGCATCGCCTCGCGCAGCGACCCGAAGTCCTGATCGCACAACGCCACCATCAGCCGCTGCTTGTCCGGAAAGTGCGAATAGATCGCCGCGGCGGTGTACTCGATCGCCTCCGCAACCTTCCGCATCGACACCGACTCGTACCCGTGCTCGATGAAGAGCGATCGGGCAGCACCCAGGATCTTCTCCCGGGTCTCCGCCTTCTCACGCGCTCTTCTGCCAACGGATCCCATCGGGGCCCTTTCACTAAACAGTGTTCATTGTTCTCACACTGTTCGTCGGGTCAAGCCCCCCGGATTCAGTTTCCGACCAAACTTCCTACCCCTTGAACACCACCGCCGGCTCTAGCGCGATCACCTTCCGCATGCTCAGCAACGCCGACAGCATGCTGATCACAATAACCGCGCACGCCGACACCACCGGGAGTTGCCACGGCATCCGGAACGCCAGCACCGTCCCCCGCATGCTCATCCCAAAGTACGACGCCAGCCCCACACCCAGCCCCCATCCGACGCACGCCACGATCGCCGCCTGCACCAGCACCATCGCCGTCAGCATCCCGTCCGACGCCCCCATCGCCTTCAGCGTCCCGAAATACCGCAGGTTGTCCAGCGTGAACGAGAAGAACATGAAGCCCGTGATGATCGTGCCGATCACGAACCCCAGCACCACCGCGATCCCAAAGTTGATCGGAATCCCCGTGTTCTTCAGGTAGTACGAGACCGTCGTCCACCGGAACTGGTCTCGCGTCTGCGCCGCCAGCCCCGTCTCCCGCTGGATCCGATCACACAGCGACGCGATGTCCTGACCCGCCGCGGCACCCACCAGCACGAACGTCAGCATCTTCCGCTCGCGCGGCGCAAACGTCGTCGCCCGTGAGAACGTCGTGAAGATCAGCGGCTGGCTCTGGAAACTCCTCGTCGTCTCCGCGATCCCCACCACGATCGCACGCCTGTCGTTCAACTCCAGCGTGTCCCCCACCTTCAGCGGCACCGGCTTTGTCCCGGGAACCCGCGACGGTCGCGCAAGCCGCGTCTCCGCGCTCACCCGGTCCACGATCACCGCGTCCGCCCGCCGCAGGTCCCGCAACTCCCCTTCCACCATCGTCGCCGGGCCGCCAGTCAGCGTGGCGTCGTCGAGCCCCACCACGACGCAGTTCTGAAACTGCCCGTTGTCCAGCCTCGCCCTCGCCTGTCCCTTGAACAAAGGCATCGCCCACGCGACACCCTCGATGCTCCTGACCCGG